>DASYSI010000364.1:0-4258 GCA_036003485.1 Burkholderiales bacterium
CGCAATGCGACCGCCTCCCAAAGTGCGCTTGCGAGTCAACGGAATGACGTTGGTATTACCGGAAAATCGCGTTGCCGTGCAGTGCTGTTTCAACATGGTCGTATCCCTTCAATTCTAAAAATTTGGGGCGCGCTTGGGCAAGAAATCCGGCTTGCACGAGCGACGGGACCAATCTAACGGGACGCGGCTGCGCGTTCCGTGACCGGATGGACGCCGCGGTGTGACTTATTTACGTTGGGACAGTGAATCAGAGCGCCAGCGCTGCCGGCGCGTGCGTGCGCGCTACCAGCGGTTAGGCAGAGTACGCTTCAGGAAGATGCGGTTGCCTTCGATCGTCAGATAACCGCCAGCAATAAGGTCCTTGAAGAGACGGCTGATCATTTCGCGCGAGCAGCCGACGCGGTGTGCGATGTCCTGACGCGTAAGGGGCTGCGCGATCACAAGCCGGCCATCTTTCTCCTCGGCCAGATCGAGCAGCAGGCGCGCGACGCGGCCATACACATCGAGCAGCGCGAGGCTGCGCACATTCTCAGAGGCAATGCGGGTACGATGGATCAGGCTGCGGATCAAATGCTCGACGGCATCAGGATCGTGCTTCAGGAATTCGCGAAAACGGCTTTGCGTCACAACTGAGAGTTTGCAGGGTTCGAGCGTCATCACCGACGCGGAGCGCGGCTGGTCGTCAAACGCCATCTCGCCCACATAGCTGCCCGCACCATGCACGTCGAGGATGATTTCCTTGCCGTCGGCTTCGCTCAAGTAGACCTTCACGCGACCCGACAGAATGACATAGAGCGAATCCGACGGATCGCCTTCCGTAATGATGATGGCATTCTTCGGGTAATCGCGCACAATGCCGTGAGCCGCGAGTGCCTTCACCACGGCCGGCATCAAATCTGACTGCGCCGGATTCTTCGTCCGCTTTGCGGCTGGGCTCGTCATCGGCGCCCGTGAAAGTACAACGTGGTTTCGCGCGCCGGCGGCGACACCCGTTCCGCCGCGTACGCGCAGTCGCAGTTCGCACCCGCGGCCAGCGCGTACACCCGGACGAATTGTGTGTGCGATCTTCCCATCGCTATAGCCAGTTGCCGATGAGAAGGAAAGGAGACCAGTAGCCGGGATGACGGTAGCGCAAATCGTCGAGCATCGACAACTGCGCGCGCCGCAGGGCATGAGCCTTGGTCATGCCGGGTTGCGACAGTTGGCGATAAAACTCGGCCACGAGCAGGCTCGATGCCTGGTCGTTGATGTGCCAAAGTGTGGCGAGCGCGCTTCGCGCGCCGGCTTTGACAGCTACGCCGGCGAGGCCCAGCGCCGCGCGCTCGTCGCCAACCGCAGTCTGGCAGGCGCTTAGAAACAGCAACTCGACCGGCTCATCGCGGGAGCGGTTGAGCTTCATTTGATTTTCCAGCCGGTCGATGGTGAACTTACCATCGTAGGTCAGCAGAAATGAGCGGCGCGAATCGGCGTCGAACTGCGCATGCGACGCCACGTGAACGATCGAATACGACTTGCCTGTCAGTTCGCGCTCGATGTTCTGTGTCGTGAAGGCCCGGTCGCGCAGCATCGCGCCCACACCTTGCGCCTTCAATTGGTCAAGCTCGATGTCGACGTACGGCAGTGCGGAATAGCCCTGCACCGCTTCGGTCAGCCCGCCCGCAAAAACGGCCGCGGGCGCGTGTGCCAGTGACTTGGGTTCGACGAGCGTCAGGCTGGGTGCAATGGCGATCGCATAGCGCGCCACGACGAATTCGCGGCCGTCATGCAAAGCGCCTAAGGGAATACCGCGCAGCGGTTCGTCGGGAATTAAAACGAGCGTATCTACCGAGGCACCAGCGAGCAGAGGTTCGAGGGGACCGATAATCCAGTCATAGAGTTTGCGCGCGTGCGGCAGATACTGGTACGTCGTGCGCTTCTCGAGCAGGATGCGCAGCGCGAGCGCTTCGCGCGCGAGCACCTCGGTCCCGACCGGCACGATGACCTGGTGAATCTCGGCGCCGATACTTACCAGCAGCACAAGCCGATCTGCGAGCGGGACCGGATATATTACCGCCGTGCGGGGCGCGGTTTGTTCGATCGGCCGGCTGCGCGACAAATACCGCGCCACGCAGTCGTCGCGAAAGTAATCGTCCAGTTCGACAGTCTTGAATCGCTCGAGAATCGCCTGCGCTTCACGTAGCACCCTGCGCACCTGGTCGCGATCGCCGGACGCAGCAGCGCGGCGCAAGAGCACGTTGGCAAAGCCAAAATATGCCGGACTAACCCGATCACGGAACGACTCGCGCCGGGCCCACAGTTCGGCGGCCAGGTCCCCTTTCACAACGTCGAGGGTATCGAGCGTGCGCCGATATGCCGCGAGCGCCGCTTCCTCGCTGCCTTCGCGCTCAAGCAATCGCGCGCGCTGCCACTGCCACAGAAAGAGCGTCTCAGGAGCTGCGGCACGCTGCGCCTCGAACAGCGCGCGGTCGTTGCGCGTAAGCGCTTCGGCCGACTGGTTCTGGTCGACAGCCAGTTCAGCAAGGTGACCCCAGGCGTAAGAGGAAGTGCGCGCGTCGCCGCTGCGTGCGGCGATGTCAATGGCCTGGCGCAGCGTCTGCTCTGCAGCGCGAGCCGCCGTCGCATCCGCGCCGGTACGTGCAATCTGGCGCAGCAGCTCGCCGGCGCCAGCAAGTTGGAACGCCTTATCGCGCGAATCGGGAAGAGATTGGAGGTCCGATATGGCGTCGCGCACGAGCGCAAGAGCCGGAGTGCCGCGGCGCATCTGCAGACGTGCAGAATTGAGCGCTGCCTTGGCCGCCAGCAACGCATCGCCGGATGCGCGCGCGTTCGCTGCGCTCGAGCGATAGGCTTCCAGCGCCGTGTCGGTCTTGCCCGCCGCTGCGAACAGTATCCCCTGATCGTTCAGCACGGCAGCGGCGACGCCCGGCGCATGCGCGCGCCGCGCGCGCGTCAGGGCATCCGCCAGCAACGACTCCGCGCGCTCCGTCTTGCCAGCGAGAAAGTACGCCTGTCCAAGCGTTCCCAGCACCGACGCGCTCAACAGGATGTCGTCGCCGTCCGCTACGAGTTGCGCGGCCTCCTCGATGTCGGCCAGAGCGTTCTGGCGATAGCCGAGCGCTTGGTAAGCTTCGGCCCGGCGCGCAAGCGCCTCACCCAGTTCCCGCGCACTACCTCCAGCGCGATGGCTTTCGATCACGCGGCCCCAGCGTTGAATCGAGGTCTCCGACGAATCGGCGGGTGCGGCGCACGCGGAGGCCGCGGTTAAGAGACATGCCGCGAGCGCGAACGCCATACCGAAGTGACTCGTTTTACTCACGGCAATTTCCGGTCGATTGCGCGAAATGATTGCGGGCATCGCGATCTGTATTCACTTGTACCTCACTGCATGTATTGCCGCAATCCAACTTCGGTCTTATGCCTGTACGAATGGTTGCGACGGGCATTGGCGACGCAAGCCGATTGAAAAATGTCATGCGGGCACGGATAGACTGCGCCGTCTATTTGCCACCCCCGTCGAGCTCGAGCACTTCGTGAACATCGGTGTCGATATGGGTGCCGGGTGCGCCGCCGGATGCCGCGTCGCCGCTCACCAGATGAAAGCGGTTGCCGACGATATCTCCAGCCATGCCGTGGCGGGGAAATTCCATGGGCGGCATCGTGCTCCAGTGGTTGGTTGCGGGATCGTAAACTTCGACTGCGCGAAACGTGCGCTGCCAGTTAGGGGTCCGCTGCTCTCCGCCGGCAACGTAGATTTTGCCTTTGTACGTGCCCCACGAGCTGGCGCTGCGCGCGGTCGGCATCGGCGCCTTGAGATCACCCCACTGATCGGTCGCCGGGTCATACACTTCGACGATATCGGTATTGCTCGCGCGCGTGATAAACGCATTACCGACCCGCCCCGCGATAATGTAGATCTTGTTGTCGACGACCCCGACTGCCGCGTGGTTGCGCGCGGTCGGCATCGCGCTGCGGGTTTGCCATGTATTGGTCGCCGGGTCATACACTTCGTTCGCGGCGAGCGAACGGTGCGCACGCGCGGGATGCACGACGGTTTCCTTCGAGCCGGGCTGCAATCCGGCGCCGCCGATCACGTAGATCTTGCCGTTGACCACTGCGGCGTTCGGCGAGCCGCGTTTGGTAGGCAGCGGCGCGAGCGCTTTCCACGTATCGTTTTTTGGATCGTACTCCCACACGTTGTCAATCGGCTGCCACGCAGTCGGGCCCGAGTCAGGATATTTGAAGCCTCCGATCACATAAA
>DASYSI010000365.1:0-6320 GCA_036003485.1 Burkholderiales bacterium
AGCAATCAAGAAATACGGCATCGATCCTGAAAAGCCAAATCCAACGACGGTTTAAGTCCGGTCGCTCGGTTCTCACCAGTACCAATCCGCGCAGTGATTGCGCGCTCATTGAGAGCTGATGGCTGAAAGCTGAGTACTACAGCGGAGAAAAGCGTTGCCAGATACGATAGAAGTCAAAGTTCCCGATATCGGCGATTTCAAGGATATCCCGGTGATCGAAGTGCTGGTCAAACCGGGTGACAGCATTAAAGCCGAAGACCCGCTGATTTCGCTCGAGTCCGACAAAGCAACGATGGAAGTGCCATCGCCTGCGGCGGGAATCGTCAAAGAGCTCAAACTCAAGGTCGGAGACAAAGTATCGGAAGGCACGTTGGTCTTGACATTGGAAGCTCAGGCGGCGCAGCCAGCGGCGCAGACGCAGCCGGCGGCAGAGGCGCGGCCGGCCGCGACACCGCCCCCCGCGCCGCCCACAGCGCACGCGGCAACGCCGCCTGGGGCCCCGCGTGCAGCTCCGGCGGTAGCGAGCCCGACCGCTGCGCTCGGCCCGCACGACGAAGCCAGTGCCCGCGGCGTTCACGCCGGCCCATCGGTGCGGCATTTCGCGCGCGAGCTCGGTGTCGATTTATCGAACGTTGCAGGCAGCGGCCCGAAAAACCGCATCCTGCGAGAAGACGTGCAGGCATTCGTCAAGACCGAGCTTGCGCACGCGCGCGGCGCCGCAGGCGGCGGTCTTGGCTTCAATCTGCCGCCCATGCCGCAGGTCGATTTCGCCAAGTTCGGGTCGGTGCGCATGCAGCCGTTGTCGCGCATCAAGAAACTGTCGGGCGCGAATCTGCACCGCAACTGGTTAAGCATTCCGCACGTGACGCAGCACGACGAGGCCGACATCACGGAGCTCGAGGCATTCCGCAAATCGCAGGCTGATGAAGCCAAGAAAGAAGGCATCCGATTCACGCTGCTCGCATTCCTGATCAAGGCGGTAGTGGTGGCTCTGAAGCAGTATCCGAATTTCAATGCGTCGTTATCCGCGGACGGCGAGAATCTGATCCTCAAGCAGTATTTCCATATCGGCGTGGCGGTCGATACGCCGCTTGGACTCGTAGTGCCGGTGATCCGCGATGCCGATTCAAAGGGGTTGCTCGAGCTTGCGAAAGAGCTCGGCGCAGTCAGCGCCCGCATGCGCGACGGCAAGATCAATCCTGCCGACCTGCAGGGAGGCTGCTTTTCGATATCGAGCCTCGGCGGACTTGGCGGCACGCTGTTTACGCCGATAATCAACGCGCCTGAAGTTGCGATACTCGGCGTCGGCAAATCGGTAACCAGGCCGGTATGGGACGGCAAGCAATTCGCGCCGCGCCTGATGCTGCCGCTGTCGCTCTCGTATGATCATCGCGTGATCGACGGCGCGCAGGGCGCGCGTTTTATCGCTTTCCTGAGCGGCGTGTTGTCCGATATCCGTCGCCTGGTGCTTTAGTCGATGGCGAATCCCAGCGTCGCCCCGATCGGGATATTCGGCGGCACTTTCGATCCGATTCACTACGGCCATTTGCGGCTGGCGCAGGAGATCGCCGAGTCGCTGCGCCTGGCCGAAATACGTCTGATCCCGGGCGGCACGCCGCCGCATCGCGCAGCGCCCCAAGTGAGTTCACAGCAGCGGCTCGAGATGGTGCGCTTAGCCGCAGCCGGCAATCCGCTGTTTACGGTGGATGATCGCGAAGTCAAGCGCAGCGGTCCCGCTTACACGATCGAGACTCTGACCGAGCTGAGGCGCGAAGCGGGCGCTACGCGGCCGCTGTGCGTGCTGCTCGGCGCCGACGCCTTTCTCGAGCTTGCGACGTGGCACCGCTGGCACGAATTATTCGGGCTCGCGCATCTGATCGTCGCGCACCGTCCCGGTTTCCCGCCCGAGTCGTGGCCGCAGCGCATGCCGCAGCCGCTCGCGCGGGAGTATGAGGCGCGTCTGCTGCACCAGCCATTCGCGGTGCACTTGTCGCCCTCAGGCGGCATCGCGACGAAGTCGATCGCCGCGCTCGACATTTCAGGATCGATGATCAGGGACTCGCTCGCGCGCGGCGTAAGCCCGCGTTATTTGCTCCCCGAACCGGTTCTAGACTATATTCGAAATCAGAATCTTTACGTTACGCAGGAGGTGAATGAGAGTCGATAAAATGGTAAAGGCCACGGTCGATGCACTGGAGGACATCAAAGGGCACGATATCGTGGTTCTCGACGTGCGCCGCATGACGGCGCTGTTTGACAAACTGATCATAGCGAGCGGGGATTCGACCCGGCAAAACAAAGCGCTCGCCAACCATGTGCAGGAGAAGCTCAAAACGCTGGGCGCCGCCGTGTATGGCGTCGAGGGCGTGGACAATGGCGAATGGATACTGGTCGATCTGGGCGCCGTCGTCGTTCATATCATGCAGCCTGCAATCCGGCAGTACTACAATCTCGAGGAATTATGGGGCAAGGCAGCCGCGTCACCGCGACGGCGCGCAGTCGGCGCAGCTCGATCCTGACGTTTTCGAGTACATGAAATTTTATATCGTGGCGGTTGGCCACAGAATGCCGGCCTGGATTAATGCCGGATTCAGTGAATATGCCCAGCGCATGCCGCGCGAATGCCGTATCGAGTTACGCGAAATCAAACCTGCACCGCGTTCCGGAGAGGGAGAAAAGTCGATTCGGCAGTGGCTCGCTTTGGAAGGCGAGCGCATTCGCGCCACGCTGCCCGCGCGGCGATTCACCGCGGTGCTCGATGAGCGCGGCGCGCCCTCGACCACCACTGATCTGGCGCGGCGCATCGAACGTTGGAAGCACGATGGCCGCGATGTTGCGTTCGTGATCGGCGGCGCTGACGGCGTTGCGCGCGAGCTCACGCAGGAAGCGGATCTGGTGTTTTCGCTGTCGCCGCTGACACTGCCGCATGGACTGTGCCGCGTCGTGCTCGCCGAGCAGCTCTACCGGGCAGCGTCGCTGCTGGCCGGACACCCGTATCACCGGGCGTGAAGCGAATATACCTCGCATCGCGCAGCCCCCGGCGCCGCGAGCTGCTGCACCAGATCGGCATTGCGTTTGAAGTTTTGCCGTTGCGGCTCGACCTGACGCCTAACGTCGATATCGACGAAACGCCGCTCGCGCGCGAAGCTCCCGCTGCATACGTCACGCGAATCGCGCGCGCCAAGGCGGTCGCGGGCTGGGGCCTGATCGTGACCCATAGCTTGCCTCACCAACCGGTGCTTGCGGCCGATACCACCGTCGTGCTCGACAATGAAATCATCGGTAAGCCTGATAACGCGCGGCACGCGCGCAGTATGCTGCGGCGGCTTTCGGGGAAAACCCATCAGGTGCTGACTGCGATTGCGGTTGCATATGAGGATCGAATCGAATCCACGCTGTCCGCCTCTACGGTAGAATTCCGCTCGCTTGGCAATGGTGAAATTTCGCGCTATGTTAGAAGCGGCGAGCCGCTCGACAAGGCCGGTGCTTACGCAATCCAGGGCCGCGCTGCGGTGTTTGTGCGTGCAATGAACGGCAGCTATTCCGGAATCGTGGGTCTGCCGTTACATGAAACCGCGGAAGTACTGCGGAATTTTGGTATCACCTTGGTGTGAATTTCTCTCGAGGCCGGCTTGACTGAAGAGATCCTGATCAACGTCACGCCGCAGGAGACGCGCGTCGCCGTCATCGAGCAGGGCGTGGTGCAGGAAATGCACATCGAGCGCGCGTCGGCGCGCGGGCTCGTCGGCAATATTTGCATGGGACGCGTGATCCGGGTGCTGCCGGGAATGCAGTCCGCGTTCATTGACATTGGCGGCAGCCGCGCCGCCTTCCTGCATGTTGCCGATATATGGGGTTCGCGCCAGGATGGCGCGGCAGTGAAGCCGATCGAAAGGCTGCTCGCCGAAGGGCAGAACCTGATGGTGCAGGTGGTCAAGGACCCGATCGGCACCAAGGGCGCGCGGCTTTCGACACAAGTCAGTATCGCGGGCCGGCTGCTGGTTTATCTGCCCCAGGATTCGCACATCGGCATTTCGCAGCGCATCGAAGACGAGGAAGAGCGGGTCCACCTGCGTGAGAAGCTGCAGCAGCTCCTGCCGCCGGGTGTCACCGGCGGTTTTATCGTGCGCACCATGGCGGAAACCGCGAGCGACCGCGAGCTTCTCGCCGACGTCGAATACCTGCGCAAGCTGTGGAAAGACATTGAGGACAAGGCGCGCAGCTCCGCGCCGACGGCGCTGCTCTACCAGGATCTGAACTTAAGTTTGCGCGTGCTGCGCGATTTTGCCAACGACGAAACCGCGCGCATTCTGGTCGATTCGCGCGAAACGTTCCAGAAAGCGCAGGGTTTCGCGCTCGAGTTCACGCCCGCCGTCGCCGAACGGCTCGAGCATTATGCCGGCGAGCGGCCGTTGTTCGACCTGCACGGGGTCGAGGACGAGATCGAAAAAGCGCTCGCACGGCGTGTCGATCTGAAATCCGGAGGCTACCTGATCTTCGACCAGACCGAAGCGCTCACTACGATCGATGTCAACACCGGCGGCTTTGTCGGTGGCCGCAGCCTCGACGATACGATTTTCAAGACCAACCTTGAAGCGGCACAGGTCATCGCGCGCCAGCTGCGGTTGCGCAACCTGGGCGGCATCATCATCATCGACTTTATCGACATGGATACCGAAGAGCACAAAAACGCGGTGCTCAACGAATTCCGCAAGGCCCTCGCGCGCGATCGCACGCGCATGACGGTCAATGGTTTCACTCAGCTCGGGTTGGTCGAGATGACGCGCAAGCGCACGCGCGAAAGCCTCGCGCATGTGTTGTGTGAGCCGTGTCCGGTATGTCAGGGACGCAGCGAATTAAAAACCGCACAGACGGTGTGCTACCAGATATTGCGCGAATTGCTGCGCGAATCGCGCCAGTTCGATGCGCGCGAATTTCGCATTCTTGCTTCACAGCAGGTGACCGACATGTTCCTCGATGAAGAGTCGCAAAGCCTCGCCATGCTCTCGGATTTCATCGGCAAGCCGGTGTCATTGCAGGTCGAATCGCAGTACAACCAGGAACAGTTCGATATTGTATTAATGTAGCGTTCGGCAATTACCGTTCGGAGACTAGGCCACTTGAACGGCTTCGCGCTGGGCGGCGGGTTCCTCTTCCGGTAGCGCCTCACCGTCGAGACTGCGCCTGATGCGCGCGAGCACCTGGGATTGCTGCTGCAGGACGGCCTGTTGTTTCTCCAAGTGCTTCATCCGGTCTTCAACCGAGTTGATGTTGTCGCGTATCGTCTTGAAATTTTCGATGCGTTTGGTAAGAACCTGTTCGTGCCCCTTGATCTGCATGTCTAACGGGTTGAGCGCCCATCTCAGCCAGTTTTGGGCATCGAGTCGCGTCATCTCAAAAATTTGACGGGCCTTCGCGACCAGGCTGTTGTAAAACCTGGACACCAGGAAATGCTTTTCTGTCATGACATTTAGCGGATCGCGGCAGAACTGCTTGGCCGTTTCCTTAAGCGCGGTCATGCTCAACGTGTGTTTTTCAAGATTCAGCGCCGGCGGCGTCATTTTCGCGAAGCCGAATTTTTCGTGAAAGTGTATATAGGTCGCGTCGACCAGCCCTTTGATCTGTTTTGAGAAATTCAGAATCTTGTTCGAGACGGCGGCAAAGTGATCGAACAGCAATTGCATATTTTTCCACAAACCCGCGGTCGTCCATGCGCCCTGGATGAACTCACGATCCTTGTTGAGGATCTGCTCAAGCGCGTCCTCGTCAAGCTGCTTGACGAGCGTCGCACCCTGATTCATGACCGTATTGTAGGTAGAGCGAAAAGTCTTGATCGTAGTCTGATAGGCTTTGCGATCTGCTTCGAGCCGCGCCACCATCGCTTGCGCCAGATTTCGGTTTTTGCCCGACATCGCGGCGAGTTCGTTGAGCTGGGTCTGGTTTGCGCTGAGTTGATTTGCAACCGCCAGACGCGAAGCATCGACCATGCCGCCGATCTCGCGCTGCACCGCGGCGCGCAGGATTTCCTGCTTGGACGGGATAATCTCCGAGGCGAGCAGCTGCTCAAGCTGCTCGACTCCGCTTTTGGCGAGTAAATCGTTGTCGCCGCGGATACGCGCGAGCAGCGCTTTTTGCGCGGAAATCGCGAGCACGTGAGTGCGCGGCAGCGTGAGCAGAGTTGAAGTCGATTCGAGCTGGCGCTCGACATCGTCGGCGATTTCGGGCTCGGCCTTGAGCCCGTCCCACATAAGGTCGATTTTATTGAGGACCGCGATGCGGCGGGTGCCGGCCGCCTGCACGTATTTCTGCCAGACCTCGAG
>DASYSI010000366.1:0-5010 GCA_036003485.1 Burkholderiales bacterium
TGTCCCAGACTGCGCCCAGCTCGCGCATCGCCGGCAATGCCGTGAACCCGTCGCGAAAGCGCTGCACGCGGCCGCCTTCCTGATCGACTGCGATCAGCAGCGGCGGCTGGCGCAGCGCGCGAATGTCACTCGTGAGCTGCGCGAGCTGGGACGGCGATTCGTAGTTGCGCGCGAATAGAATCATACCGCCGACCATCGGATGCGCGAGGCGTTTGCGATCGTCGGCGGTCAGTTCGATGCCTGCGACATCGAGTATCACCGGACCGAGCGCAATTGCACGCGCCGGACTCATTTTTCGAGCACCACGCAGGCGCACGCCAGGCTTTTTTCGTCGCTGATGGTGACGTAATGCCCGGTGATTCCCTCGTCCGCAACGAGCTGAGCGAGCTTGGGATGGAATTCGAATCCAGGTTTGCCGCGGCGGTCCTGCACGATGCTAATTGACTGCAGCGTGACCGGATACCGGAAACCCGTACCCATGGCTTTCGAGAACGCCTCCTTGGCGGCGAAACGGTTCGCGACGAACAGCACCGGATTGACGGTCCTGGCATAACCCGCCCATTCGCGCGCAGTCAGCACGCGGTGCGCGAAACGCTCGCCGTATTTTTCAAGCAGACGCTTGACCCGGTGCGGCTCGATCACATCGATACCGATGCCATAGATCACGCGAGGGCGCCTTGCGTATGAACACCGTCGGCGATCGCAGCGAGGTAATCGCGCACGGTCTGGGCGAGTCCCGTTTCGAGCGCGTCGGCGATCAGCGCGTGACCGATCGAGACCTCGAGCACGCCGGGAACCACGGCTAAAAACCGCGGCAGATTGCTGCGATTCAAATCGTGACCCGCATTGACGCCCAGGCCTGCGCGCTGCGCTGCGCGCGCTGCTACCGCATAGCGTTCAAGGACTTCAGTTTCTTCTGCGCTACCGCAAGCGCTCGCATACGGTTCGGTATACAGCTCGACGCGGTCGGCGCCAAGCGCGCGCGCCTCCGGCATCATTGCCGGCAATGGGTCCATGAATAAGCTCACGCGCACCCCCGATGCCTTGAGCTCTGAAATGACCGGCTTGAGCCGGCCACCGTCGCGCGAGATGTCCCAGCCGTGGTCGGAGGTGAAGGCGCCCGGATCGTCGGGCACGAGCGTGCATTGCTGAGGACGTACGGTGCACACGAGCTCGAGCAGTCCCTGAAACGGATTGCCCTCAATATTAAATTCAACGCCCGAACGACTCTTGAGCAGGCGCGCAAGCTCGTGCACGTCAGCGACACGAATATGCCTGCCGTCGGGACGCGGATGCACGGTGATGCCGCACGCGCCTGCATTCAGCACGATGCTCGCCGCGCGCGTCACGCTGGGTATCCCCAAACTGCGGGAGTTGCGCAGTAACGCGATCTTATTCAGATTGACGCTCAAGCGCGTCATAGCTGCTGCATGTCCTTCATGAGCTGGCGCGTGTTGAGTACCTGGCTGCCGAGATAATGATTGATCAGCATTCGCATCAACGCCTTGCTTTGCTGCATAGTGAGAGGATTCGCGTAATCGTCGCGCGCCATATCGAGCAGGGTCTGCCCGGCCAATTCTAACTGGTTTTCCACCGCAACACCGGCGCTCCAATAGCCGGGAGTGCTCTCGCCGAGAATACGTTCCGTGCCACGAATGCTGCCGGTGCCACAAGCGCTTCGCACAGGCCCGCGTCCGATCACGAACTGGTAGGCTGCGTCTGCCTGTATCGCTTCACCGCTGGCGACATCGCGCTCGAGCGGCAGCGCGTAGCCGAGCTCTTTTAGCATTTGCTGCTCGAAGCGGCGCAGCGTCACGGCATGCGCACTGCCGTTGCACAGTGCGTGCAGGGTCCGGTGATACGTTTGATACAGCTGCTCGTGCGGGTCGTCGCGCGGCAGGAGCTTCAACATCAGCTCATTCAGATAAAATCCGCACAGCAGCGCGGTGCCTTTGAGCTGCGGCAGCCCGCCCCGCCATTCGGCCTTGTGCAGTGTGCGCAGCTCGGATTTTCCAGCCCAGCTCAGCAGCAGCGGTTGAAACGCGAGCAGCACGCCGCGCAACGCGGAACGCGGGCGGCGCGCGCCGCGCGCGACCAGCGCGACGCGTCCGAAGTCCTGCGTAAAAACTTCGATAACGAGACTGGTTTCGCGAAACGGGTAACTGTGCAGTACGAATGCGGGCTGCACGTCGGGCCGCGCTTTGCCCGCATCAGCCATAGCCCAGCTGCTTCAGCAATTGCTGGTTTTCAGTCCAGCCGCTTTTGACTTTAACCCATACCTCAAGATGGACCTTGCCGCCGAACAGCTTCTCCATGTCGATGCGAGCCTTGGTTCCGATATCCTTGAGCCGGCCGCCTTTGGCACCGACGATGATGCCTTTCTGTGATTCCTTGTCGACAATGATCGAGGCCTGAACGCGGCGCAGAGCGCCATCCATGACGAATCGATCGACCAAAACCGCACACACATAAGGCAATTCATCGCCGAGCAGCCGGAACAGCTTCTCTCTGATCAACTCCGCGGCAAGAAACCGTTCGCTCGATTCGGTGATTTCGTCGGCGCCGTAGAGCGCGGGCCGCTGCGGCAGGTATCGGCTGATGGTGCCGGCAAGATATTCGACCGAATGTCCCTTCACCGCTGAAACCGGAACGATCTCGGCAAACTCGTGCTGCTGCGCCATTTGCTGGATGAACGGCAGCAGCAGGCGGCGGTCGGACAGCTTGTCGGTTTTGTTGATGACGAGCAGTACCGGCCGCTCTTTCGGCAGCAGCTTCAACAAGGCCGAATCTTCAGCGCTGAAGCGCAGCGCCTCTATCACTACCAGCACCACGTCGACCTCAGCCAGCGACTGGGTCACGACGCGATTCATGCCGCGGTTGAGTGCGCTGCCGTGCCGGGTCTGGAACCCCGGGGTGTCGACGAACAGCAGTTGTGCAGCATCCAGAGTCAGAATGCCTGTCACGCGCTGGCGCGTAGTCTGAGGCTTGCGCGAAGTGATGCTCAGCTTTTGACCGACCAACCGGTTGAGCAGCGTCGATTTACCGACGTTGGGCCTGCCGACGATTGCGGCGTAGCCGGCACGAAAAACGGCTGCCTCCGACATTACGGCCGGTTACCGAGCTCGTAGGCCCGCCGTGCCGCCACTTGCTCGGCACCGCGCCGGCTCGACCCCTCGCCCTGTGTGCGGATACCAAGCTCGGGTATCACGCATTCGACGCGAAAGGACTGTTCGTGGGCTTCGCCTGCGGTTGCGATCACAGCGTATTGCGGCAACGGAATGCGGCGTGCCTGCAGCAATTCCTGAAGCAACGTTTTCGCGTCCTTGGCGGGCGCAAGCGGATCGATCGCACTGATGGAGCGCTCGAACAGATTCAGTGTGAAATTACGCGCGGCCTCAAAGCCGCCGTCGAGGAATACCGCTCCTATCAGCGCTTCGAGCGCGTCCGCCAGCATCGACGGCCGGCGCGCGCCGCCGCTTTTGAGCTCGCCCTCACCCAGCCGCAATTGCGCGCCCAGGTCGATCCGCAGCGCAATTTCGAAGAGGCTCTGCTGGTTGACCAGGCTCGCGCGCAGCCGTGACAAATCCCCTTCGGCGAGCTGCGGGAACCGACGATACAACTCCGCGGCGACGATGCAGTTGAGGACTGAGTCGCCGAGAAACTCGAGTCGTTCATTGTGAGATGCACCGTAGCTGCGGTGGGTCAGCGCCTGGCGCAGCAGCTCGGGATTACTGAAGGGGTGGGCGGTAGCGCTGGTGATGGCGTTGCGATCCATTCATTTACAGGTCTTGCAGTTCCTTATTTTGATGTCGGTGCGAAATCGATCAATATGCTGATGTTGTAAAATAGCGGTACCTTGACCGAATAATTCGCACTCAAGACCACATCGTTGCCATCTTTCGTCATTTCAATATCCTCGGCATGGACCGCGGTAATGCGGTCGATCAGCTCATAAGGCTGATATGCGGCGCCGAGGTCTCTTCGCGTCCAGGTCTTCGCTGCGGGGTCTTCAGCCATTTTCTTGAGCGTTTTCTGGACCGTAAAATACTCCGAATAGGGCGTGAACAGTTTGAAACCCAGCAGCGCGACCATAATCACCAGGAACATAACTACGATAAATCCTCCCAGGCTCAGCCCTCTCTGCTTTTCCATAGCATCCCCCGTCAGTTGATAGATTGTCCGATGCGCTTGAGTTCATCAAAATTCCACCAGATCAGAAATGCCTTGCCGACGATATTCCGATCCGGCACAAAACCCCAGTAGCGACTGTCGCTGCTGCTGTCTCGGTTGTCGCCCATCATGAAATAATGTGCGGGCGGTACCGTGCACATAAAGCCTGCTTCATTGTAGACGCAATTCTCACGAAATGGGAACCGCCTGATATCGCCTCGTACGCCCGGGAGATCGGGCTGCAACAATATCGCGTGCCGGTGAGCTCCGAGTGCTTCCTGGAAACGCTGTGTCGAAATGAATGTCAGCCCGGTCTCGACGTAATTGTAATTACCGTCGGGCTCCACTTTTACTTCCTCACCATTGATCGAAAGACGCTTGTTTTGATAGCTCACCTTGTCCCCCGGCAGGCCGACCACGCGTTTGATGTAATCGAGCGACGGGTTCTCCGGATAACGAAATACCATGACTTCGCCGCGCTGCGGCTGGTTGATTTCGAGCACCTTCTGATTAATTACCGGAATGCGTATCCCATAGGTAAATTTGTTGACCAGAATAAAGTCACCGACCAGCAGCGTCGGAAGCATGGATCCGGAAGGAATCTTGAACGGTTCGACCAGAAACGACCGCAGCAGAAACACGATCAATATCACGGGGAAAAAACTCTTCGGATATTCAATCCACCACGGTTCCGGCTCGCCGGCTGGACGCCGCTTTCGCAGCACATAATGGTCGAGCACCCAGATCGCGCCGGTGATCACCACCAGCACGAAAAGAATCAGCGCGAAATTGAAACCCAACGAATCGATCATGTGCCGGAGCTCCTTATTTGCTCTCCAA
>DASYSI010000367.1:0-8676 GCA_036003485.1 Burkholderiales bacterium
CCGAAATTGCATGGAATTCGCGTCTTCCCGGTCCGGCGCTCGAGACCGCCGGCATTTGGCTCGCGGCCGACCCGGAGTCATTGCAGGCGCGTCAAATCCTGGCAGCGCTCCTCATCAATCAGTCACGCCTGGCCGATGCACGGCCGCATCTTGAAAAGTCGCTCGCTGCCGACAAGGAGAACATCGGCCATAATTTTCTGCAGTTGAATGCGTTGTTGGCGCGCCATCCCGACAAGGCCGCGGTATTGCAGTTGACGCAAAGCCTTGCTCAGCCGTACCCAACGGTGCCGGAGGCGCATTTCGGAATCGCGCAAGCGGCGATGAATGCCGATCAGACTCCGCTCGCGCTCAAGGAAATCCGCGAGGCGCTTAGTTTGCGCCCCGATTGGGAGCAGGCTGCGCTGCTCCAGGGCCAGTTGTTGCTACGCACCTCCAACACGGAGGCGGCCGCGTACTTCCGCGACTATCTCAAGAATCACCCGCGCGCGCTGGATGTGCGGCTCAACTATGCGCGCATGCTGGTGACGGAGAAGAAATATCCTGAGGCGCGCGGCGAATTCCAGGCGTTGCTCAAAGATTTTCCCAACAACCCCGATGTCACGATGGCGGTGGGATTGCTGTCATTGCAGTTGAATGACTACGATGCGGCCGAGGTCCAATTAAAACATGCGCTCGAGACCAAATACAAAGATCCCGACGCGGTGCGCTTCTACCTCGGACAGCTTAACGAAGAGCGCAAGCGCCCGGACGAAGCGCTGCGGTGGTATAGCAGCATCGAATTCGGCGAACAATATGTGCCGGCGCGCGCGCGCTATGCGACGATCCTGGCCAAGCAGGGCAAACTCTCCGATGCGCGCAAGTACCTGCAGGAATCGGCACGTAATCCGCAGCAAGTCGTGCAGTTCACCCAGGCCGAGGCGCAGTTGCTGCGCGAGGTGAACGATTATCGTGCCGCTTACGACGTGTTGAGCCGGGCGGTGGAGAAAAATCCGAATTCGCCTGAGCTGCTGTATGACCAGGCGATGGCAGCGGAAAAGGTCGATCTCTACGACGTGCTCGAATCGAATTTGCGCAAAGTGATCCAGATCAAGCCGGATTATGCACACGCCTACAATGCGCTCGGCTATACACTCGCCGACCGCAACATGCGGCTGCAGGAGGCCTACACGCTGATCGAGCAGGCATTGAAGCTGTCGCCCGAAGATCCGTTCATTATGGACAGCATGGGCTGGGTGCTCTACCGCATGAGCCAGAGTGACGCCGCGCTTACCTTCCTCAAGCGCGCGTTCGAGCTGCGGCCGGACGCAGAAATCGCGGCGCACCTGGGCGAGGTGTTGTGGGCAGCCGGCCAACGCGACGAAGCGCGCAAGGTCTGGAACGGCGCCCTTAAAGATAATCCCGGCAACGAATTGTTGCTCGCGACGCTCAAAAAGTTTTCCCCCTAACCGTCGGCGTAATCCGCCGATTTATCAGCAGCCATGAGTCTCCTGCTGCGGCTGGGCCCGATGCTGTGCGCCGCGTTGCTTGCCGCATGCGCTACCACCCCATTGGAACGCACGGCCGAGACCGCGCCTCCATTCGAGCTCGCCGGCCGCATCGCGGTGCGTTATCAGGATCGCGCTTTCTCGAGCGCGCTGCGTTGGAAACAGGATGCGCAGAGCGATGAAATCTGGCTGACGGCGCCGCTTGGCCAGACGATTGCGTATCTGCTAGCGGACGCGAGTGGGGCGACGCTCACCGCCGCCGACCAAAAGCAATATCGTGCGCGTTCGATCGAAAGTCTGACCCGCAGCGCGCTGGGATGGAGTTTTCCGGTTGCCGGCATGCGCTACTGGGTGCTGGGCCAGCCCGCGCCCGGCAGGGACGTCACCGCAGTGGAGCGCGGTGATGGCGGTCGTATAACCCGCTTCAGACAGGACAACTGGCAGGTCACGTTCAACTACGACTCTCCCCGCAATACGCCGTCGCGACTCGATATCGCCGGCAGCGAAGCCGAAATCCGGTTCGTGATTGATAGCTTCGCTCTCGCGCAGCAATGAGCGCGGCATCGCTGTATCCAGCGCCCGCCAAGCTCAATCTCATGCTGCGCGTAACGGGTCGGCGTGCGGACGGCTACCACTTGCTGCAGACGGTATTTCGCTTCATCGATTTCGGTGACACGCTGCGCATTGTGCTGCGCACGGACGCTGTAATCAGGCGCAACACCGACGTTGCCGGCGTTCCGGAAGCTGACGATCTGACGCTGCGCGCGGCGCGGCTTCTGCAAAGCGCAAGCGGTACTCGGCTGGGCGCGGAGATTACGCTGGAAAAGAGGCTGCCCATCGGCGGCGGACTCGGCGGCGGAAGCTCGGATGCAGCGACAACACTGATCGTATTAAATCGGCTATGGAATCTGAATTGGCCGCGCGCCCGCTTGCAGGCGCTTGCGCTCGAGCTCGGCGCCGATGTGCCGCTATTCGTGTTCGGTGAGTCAGCGGTCGGGGAAGGCGTGGGTGAAAAACTGGCCCCTTTGACGCTTTATCAGGCGTGGTATCTGGTATTGATTCCACCTGTCAGCGTTGCCACCGCCCGCGTTTTCCAAGACCCGGATTTGATTAGGGATTCGAATCCGATTAAAATACCGCCCTTTTCGCCGGGTGCGGCTCAAAATGACCTCGAACCGGTGGTGTGCCGGCATTATCCCGAAGTGGCGCAGCATCTGGCCTGGCTCCGGCGGTTCGGAAGCGCGCATATGACGGGCTCCGGTGCATGCGTATTTGCGGAATTCGCTGCTGAGACTGAGGCGCGCAGGCTGCTGCTGCGGATGCCGGAGACGATGCATGGCGTGGTCGCGCGCGGTCTCGACTGCCATCCGTTGTGGCACCTAGGCGTGTAAAGGGTAAAGAAGGCAGTGGCGCGTACCGTAGCCGCGCATGACAGGGTTTGCTCGCGTTTGGGGAGTCGCCAAGTGGTAAGGCACCGGATTTTGATTCCGGCATTCGTAGGTTCGATCCCTACCTCCCCAGCCATTTTCCAGGCCCAGGCCTGAGTTGAGGAAGGTGACAGTTGCCGTACGATCGCTTGATGGTGTTCACCGGCAGTGCGACCCCGCAGCTCGCCGCCGACGTGGTACAGCATCTGAACATACACTTGGGCAGAGCCAAGGTTGGCCGTTTCAGCGACGGTGAGATCATGATCGAAGTGCTCGAAAACGTCCGCGGCAAGGATGTGTTCGTGCTGCAGTCGATCTGCACGCCGCCGAATGACAACCTGATGGAAGCGCTGGTTTTGGTTGACGCGCTGAAGCGCGCGTCGGCTGCGCGCGTGACGGCTGCGATCCCGTATATGGGATATGCGCGCCAGGACCGGCGGCCGAACTCGGCGCGCGTACCGATTACGGCAAAGGTGGTCGCCAACATGCTTGCGACAGTAGGCGTGGACCGGGTGCTGACAATGGATCTGCACTCGGAGCAGATTCAGGGTTTTTTCGATATCACGGTCGACAATATTTATTCGGCGCCGATATTGCTCGGCGACATCTGGAAGCACGACTACAAGAATCTGGTCGTGGTGTCGCCGGACGTCGGAGGCGTGGTGCGCGCGCGGGCGCTCGCGAAGCGGCTCGAAGCCGATCTCGCCATCATCGACAAGCGGCGGCCGCGGCCGAATGTTTCGACGGTCATGAACATCATCGGCGACGTCGGCGGGCGCACGTGCGTCATTGTCGACGACCTGGTCGATACCGCCAATACGCTGTGTGAGGCGGCGCGCGCGCTGAAGGAGGAAGGAGCCGAACGGGTACTCGCTTATTGCACGCATCCGGTGCTCTCGGGCAATGCGATCGAGCGCATCTCGGCTTCGGCGATCGATGAGCTTGTGGTAACAGATACGATTCCGCTGCGTGACGATGCGGCCAACTGCAAACGCATTCGTGTACTTTCGATCGCCGGACTGCTGGCCGAAACGATGTTGCGCATTAGCAATGAGGATTCGGTGAGCTCGTTGTTCGTCGAATAGATTTAGTTATTTTGAAGGGGCGGTGAAGACCGGCCTGTTTTTTTTAACCGGGATCATCTGGTCGCGGACGATCCTAACTGTGGAGGCTGTAATGAAAATTGAATTTACTGCGTTTCCGCGCACGCTGCAGGGTACGGGTGCGAGCCGCCGCCTGCGTGGTGGCGGCAAGGTGCCGGGTATAGTTTACGGCGCTGACAAAGCCGCGTTGCCGATCGAGCTCGATCATCATGCGTTGTATCGGCATCTCAAACTGGAATCGTTCCATGCGTCAATCCTCGAGATGACGCTCGAAGGCGACAAGCAGCAGGTGTTGTTGCGCGACGTGCAGATGCACCCGTTCAAGCAGCTCGTGCTGCACGTCGATTTCCAGCGCGTGGATAAGAACAGGAAGATCCACATGAAGGTTCCATTGCACTTCATCAATGCCGAGATCTGTCCCGGCGTGAAGTTGGGGGGCGGTGTGGTCAACCACGTGATGAACGAAGTCGATATCCGGTGCTTGCCCGACGATTTGCCGGAGTTCATTGAAGTCAATCTCGAGAAACTCGAGCTCGGCCATTCGATCCATATCAACGAAGTGCCGCTGCCGCAAGGCGTCGAGATCGTCTCCCGGTTGCACAAAGAAAACCCGGCGATCGTGACAGTGCAGGTGCCGAAAGCCATCGTGATCGAGGAAGAAGTGGTCGCCGCACCGACGACCGAAATCACGGGTCAGGTTGCCGCGGAAGCCGAGGCCGGGGCCGAAACCAAAGAGGGCAAGGAAGGCAAAGAAGGCAAGGAAGGCAAGGAAGGCGACAAGGGCGAGAAGAAAGAGGTCGCATCCGACAAGAAAGAAGCCGGCAAAAAGGAATAATCCAGGCCTTCCGCCTGAAAAACGGCCCGTCATGTTGCTGTTTGCGTACAGCAGACACGATATGACGGGTTTTTTCTTGACTGCATTCCGGTGAAGAGCGATGAAACTCGTGGTAGGGCTCGGCAATCCGGGCAAAAAATACGAGCGCACGCGCCACAACGCAGGTTTCTGGTGGGTCGAGCGGCTCGCGCAGGGCTTGAAAGCCGTGTTTCGCAGCGAGAGCAAGTTCCACGGGCGTATCGCGAAGCTCGCGCAACCGGAGATTTGGCTTCTGCTCCCTGCGACTTACATGAACGAATCGGGACGCGCGGTGGCGGCGACCGCGTCGTTCTACAAAATCGTGCCGCAGGAAATCCTGGTCGTGCATGACGAACTCGATTTGCCGCCGGGGTCCGTGAAACTCAAGTTGGGCGGCGGCTTAAGCGGCCACAATGGCTTGAAAGACATCGCGGAGGGCCTCGGGAGCAGGGATTTCTGGCGCCTTCGCATCGGCATCGGTCATCCGCGCGATACCGCAGCCACCGAGCAGGATGTCGTCGATTACGTGCTGCACCCGCCGCGCGCCGAAGAGCAGCCGCTCATTGACGATGCGGTTGCGCGCGGTCTCGGCATCTGGCCGCTGCTCGCTGAAGATAAGCATGAGGCGGCCATGCTGCGGCTTCATACCAAGCCGGTGAGTGCCGAGGAGTAAAAACTCTCACATGTCTCTCAAATGCGGAATCGTGGGCTTGCCCAACGTCGGCAAGTCCACGTTGTTCAACGCACTGACCAAGGCCGGCATCGCAGCGGAAAATTATCCGTTTTGCACCATCGAGCCCAACGTCGGCATCGTCGAAGTCCCCGACGCGCGGCTGCAGCCGCTGGCCGATATCGCCAAGCCGGCTAAAGTCATTCCGGCGATAGTCGAGTTTGTCGATATCGCGGGGCTGGTTGCGGGCGCGTCGAAAGGCGAAGGCCTCGGCAACAAGTTTCTCGCCAACATCCGCGAGACCGACGGTATCGTCAATATGGTGCGCTGCTTCGTTAACGACAACGTGGTGCACGTGTCAGGCAGGATCGATCCGATCTCCGACATCGAAACGATCCATACCGAGTTGGCGCTCGCCGATCTGGAGACAGTGGAAAAAGCCGTCCAACGCGCCGGCAAAACCGCGAAGGCAGGTGACAAGGAGGCGATCAAGCTGGGCGCGCTGCTCGAGCGCGTGCGCGCGCAGCTCGATCAGGGCAAGCCGGTGCGCGCGCTTAAGCTCGAACACGAGGAGTTGAAGTTGCTGACTCCCCTGTGCCTGCTGACGGCCAAACCCGCCATTTACGTTGCCAATGTCGACGACAAGGGGCTAGCGGACAATCCGCTGCTCGAACGGGTGCGTGCATACGCGGCTGACGAGCACGCACCGGTGGTTGCGATTTGCGCCGCGCTGGAATCCGAAATCGCCGATATGCCGGACGAAGATAAGCGCGTGTTTCTCTCCGATTTGGGCTTGGACGAACCGGGGTTGAACCGTCTGGTCCGAGCCGCCTACGAGTTACTGGGGTTGCAGACTTTTTTCACCGCAGGGCCGAAGGAAGTTCGCGCCTGGACGATGCACCGCGGCGACACCGCGCCGCAGGCAGCGGGCGTGATCCATACTGATTTCGAAAAAGGTTTCATCCGCGCCGAAGTGATCGCCTATGACGATTACGTGAAATTCAAAGGCGAGCAGGGAGCTAAGGAAGCCGGCAAGTTGCGACTCGAGGGCAAGGACTACGTCGTGCAGGACGGCGACGTAATGCATTTCCGCTTCAATGTCTGACGATTACGCTGGGTGGCCCAGGCCGGATTCAAGCTCGCCAGGCGTTGCGCGCAGTATCGCAAGCGCGTCATCGATCGTGCACGAGCTCGTGATCAATTTTGACTCCGAACCGCCCGAGCTCGATCGGCGTCTCTGAATCGCGTGCGGCCTGCAAGCCGTATAGCATTGCGTCAAGCAATTGCGTTACCAGGCGCGCAGTGCGGCAATCGCGGTCGCGCTCGGGGTTGTACTCGGCGATTTCGATCGCGGTCAGTGCCGGGTGGGATGCAATGCTGGGCAGCGCCGCCGCAAGCTCCGCGCCGCGCAGGCCACCTGCGACCGGGCTGCCGACTCCGGGTGCATCGTGCGGGTCGAGCGCATCGAGATCGAGCGTAATGCCGAATCCGGCGCAGCCGGAGGTCACGATCGTCAGCGCTTCATGCAGGACGGCAGAGAGTCCGCGCCGCGCCACTTCCGGCATGAAATAGATGCGTACGCCGAGCCTGCGCAACAGCGCGGCCTCGCCGGTCTCGAAGCTGCGCACGCCGATTAAACAAACATGCTGCGGCTGCAGCGTGATGCCACCGCCGATCGCGGTCAGGCGCTGATCGCCGTATCCGAGCAGGCAGGCAAGCGGCATGCCGTGCAGCGCGCCACTCGGCGTGCTGAGCGGGGTGTGGGCGTCCATGTGAGCGTCGATCCAGATCAGACCGAGCGGGCCGCGCGGCCGCAACGCCTGCGCGGCGCCTTTCCAGGTGCCGATGGCGCACGAATGATCGCCTCCCAGCACGACCGGCATATCACCGCGGCCGACACACGCCTTTACGTGTTGCGCGAGTCTTGTGCATACGCCGGACACTGCCGCAACAACGTCGCCGGCGCGTGTTCCGGCGTGGATCGTGTCATTCCATGCGACTCCGGTATGCCGGGCCTGTAAGTGAGAAACGAGGCCGTAGTCGCGCAGTGCCAAGGGGCCGTCCGCGCAGCGCTCATCCTTCGCGCCGCCACCGCTGGCGACTCCGATGATCTGAATTTTTCGCCCGCCGTGAACTGTCTGTACTTTATCCATCGCGCATTTTCTGCTTGACGCTCCGCGCTCGTCGGCGCGATGACGTCGATTGCTTAGAGCATCAACATGCGCTTTTGTTCGTACATCGCAGCTACGGGACAAAGCCGTGTCGCATCGTGTTCTCAGAGACCACGCGCGTGGACAGAAACTGCTTAAGGTAATCCGGACCACCGGCCTGGATACCGGTTCCCGAAAGCTTGACGCCGCCAAACGGCTGTGCCGCGACGAGCGCGCCGGTGATGCGCCGGTTGAGATAAAGGTTGCCGACATGAAAGCGCTCGCGGGCTAGCTCGAGATGCTGCGGCAGACGCGAGAACACGCCGCCGGTCAGTGCGTAATCGGAATCGAGTGCGATCTCGAGCGCGCGCTCGAAGCGCTCGGCGCGCAGCACTGCGAGTATCGGCGCGAAAATTTCTTCGCGCGCAAGCCGATGCTGTGGCTCGATGCCGGTAAAGATGGTCGGCGCGACGTAATACCCGCCGCCTGGTGCGCGGCCCTGGTAATAGAGCCGCCCCTCGCTTCTGCCGACATCAAGGTAAGCGCGCGCTTTTTCCTGCGCTGCGTGCGTAATGACCGGACCGAACACGCAGCGCGGATCCTCGGGCGGCCCGAGGCGGTAGGTTTCCAGCGCAGCAGCGAGGCGTTCCACCAGCCGGTCGTGCACGTTACCGACCGCAATCAAGCGCGAACACGCTGAACATTTTTGCCCCTGATAGCCGAAAGCCGAATGAATGATCTGCACGACCGCGTCGTCGAGGTCGGCATCGGCATCGACGATGATCGCGTTCTTGCCGCCCATTTCGCACACCACGCGCTTGACGTGCGTTTGCCCCGGCGCGAGCCGCGCCGCCTTGGCGAGGATCGCAAGCCCGACTTCGCGCGAGCCGGTGAAAGCGATCACATGAACCTGTGGATGCTCGACTACGAAATCGCCGATCTCCTCGCCGCGACCGGGAAGCAGCTGGCACACGTCGGGCGGAAATCCG
>DASYSI010000368.1:0-2206 GCA_036003485.1 Burkholderiales bacterium
ATGCTGCGCGACGTGCGGCTGATCCCGATCGTGCTTTTTGCCACGATCAGCCTGCTCGCGCTCAAAGTATCGGGCCTCGTTTTCGACGGCGGCTACACGCTCGCCGAGCGAATGGGTGCGCGCTTCAGCTCCGATGTGCAGGCCACGATGCAAGATGGCACAACGGATTCGTCCACGGCCACAGTCGCCGAACGGTTGGACAAATCCGGATTGCCGCGAGCCAAAAAATCCTGGGCGCAAGATGTCCTCAACTTCAAGGATGGCCGTAACAGCGACATCACCGGGTCGACTGAGACTGCGGAAAAAGCAAGTGAGCCCGCGCTCAAGGTGAGCGACAAGCCGCCGGATGCACCAAAACTCGAAGTCGCCGGCGCTGCAATTCCGCTTGAGCCAGGCCGCATTGCGTCGCCCGGTGAACGCGCGGTTCTCGAACGCCTGCAAACGCGCCGGCAGGAACTCGACACGCGCAGCCGCGAAATGGAAATGCGCGAAAACCTGCTCAAGGCGGCCGAGAAACGCCTCGAAGACAAGGTCACCGAACTCAAGGACGCGGAGGGCCGAGTTAACACAGCAATGGGGACTCGCGACAAGGTCGAAGCCGAGCGCTTTAAAGGAATTGTCTCCATGTATGAAAACATGAAGCCAAAAGACGCTGCGAGAATCTTTGACCGCCTCGATATGAAAATTCTGGTGGACGTATCAACGCAAATTAAACCGCAAAAAATGTCGGAAATCCTGGCGCAAATGTCGCCGGACAACGCTGAACGCTTGACCGTGGAGCTGGCCAACCGGGCGAGCGCAAAACCGAAGACGCAAGGTCCGGATCAACTGCCGAAGATCGAGGGCACTCCAAGCGCGAACTGAGCGCGTGCCGCTGTCGACGATCAGAACAACAGGGAATGTATAATGTGCGGGATTGCAGTCGCGATCGATTGGCCCGAAGCGGAAGTCTCGGTTCGGCGCCTCATCGAAGGCATTTTACATCGCGGTGACGTCACCGACCCTGTTGCGCTGCTTGGTAAAAATACCGCCATGTGTACGCGCCGGTTGCGAATCGTCGACGCCGAGCACGGCGTCCAGCCGCAGGTTTCGTTCAATGCGCGCCTTGCGGTCGCCTTCAATGGCGAAATCTACAACTATCTTGAATTGCGGAAGGAGCTCGCCGACCTCGGCGTCGAATTCAGAACCGAATCCGACACGGAAGTCCTGGCGAATGCTCTGCAAGTCTGGGGCTACCGGGCGCTTGAGCGCCTCGTTGGCATGTATGCCTTTGTTGCGGTCGATCTGGCCAACGGAGAGTTTCTTGCGGCCCGCGATCCGTTCGGCGTCAAACCGCTCTATGTGATCCAATCTGGCAGCAGTTTTCTATTTTGCTCGGAGATGCGGCCGCTGTTGCAAACCGTCCCGGTCGGCGACGTTATGCTGTTGCCTCCTGGCTACGCGTTGTCGCGCAAGAACTGCGCACGGTTCAAATCGCCGATCTATCCGCGCGCCGATCTGCCCGTGCATCACGACCCAAAGACGCTTGACCGTATCTTGTCGGATGCGGTGCGGACGCGGCTTCCCGCTGGTCTGCCGGTCGCGACCTTATTCAGTGGCGGCATCGACAGCACATTGATCGCTCATTATACGCGCCAATTTCGACCGGAAGCGCCGGGCTACTTTGTCGGTGACGAGACCGCGCCGGACTTCCCTTATGCGGCCGAATATGCCGAGCGAACTGGCTTTGATCTGCGGACAGTGCCATTCGACGCGGACAGCGACGACGTATTTTCATCGATCGGGCATGTCGTCGAGGTCACCGAGTCCTTCGAGCCCAATCTGGTGCGAGGCGCCGTCTGTTCGCTGCTTGCAGCGGAGAAAATGCACCGCGACGGTTTTCGCGTTGCGCTGTGCGGGGAGGGCGCGGACGAACTTTTTTGCGGTTACCCGCCGCTCGAAGTGGCCTTTCAACAGAGCGATGCCGATGGCCGCCCGGTGCGGGATGAATGTCTCGATCTGATGCACCGCGTCAGCCTGCAGCGCGTCGACCGCTGTTCGATGCGCCATCAAGTGGAAACGCGGGAGCCGTTTCTTGATCCGTCGGTCGTCAGGTATGCATTAAACATCGACGCGGCTGCACTGGTGCGCGAGGTCGACGGCCAGCCGCGCGGCAAGGCTGCCCTGCGTGATATTTACGATCTCTATCCTGGAAAGTTGCCGGCGG
>DASYSI010000369.1:0-10069 GCA_036003485.1 Burkholderiales bacterium
ATGGCAAAAACCCTGAACTGAGCGCAACGCAAGCAGCCGGCATCGCAGCGTGCGGTCATCCCGCGCGCCGCCGTCGCGTCAATCGACTCTGAGATTCGCTTCCTTGACGAGCTTACCCCAGCGCGCGGCTTCGCTCGCCATGAACTGGCCGAACTGCTCGGGCGTGCTCGTGATTGCTTCGACGCCGACCTCGCCGAGACGGGTTTTCACATCCGGCGTCGCCAGTGCCCTGACGACATCCGCATTAACCTTGTCGATGATGGCGCGCGGCACGCCGGCCGGAAACAGGATGCCCCACCAGTTGACGGCGGCAAACCCCTTGATGCCCTCTTCGGCGAGCGTCGGCAGTTCGGGCGTGAACGGCCAACGCTGCTCGCTGGTAACCGCGAGCGCGCGCAGCTTGCCGGTTTTCATGGCCTGCACCGCTGGCACCGCATCCGAGAACATGGTGGTGATTTGCCCACCCATGACGTCGGTGATCGCCAGCGCATTGCCTTTGTACGGCACCGTAATCATATCGACGCCAGCCAGCCGCTTGAACATCTCGCCGGCGAAGTGCGACATGCTGCCTGGACCGCTAGTCGCATAGGTAAGCTTGCCCGGGTAGCGCTTGGCGAGCGCAGCGAGATCCTTCACGCGCTGCACCGGCAGGGTCTTAGGCACCACCAGGATATTGGCCGAGATCGTGATGCGCGTGACCGGCGCGAAGTCCTTCTGCCAATCGTAGGAGACTTTCGACAGCAGCGGCTTGGCGACCACTGGCCCGAAATTGCCCAGCACCATTACATAGCCGTCGGCCGGTTGCTTTGCCGCATACTCCATGCCGATTGATCCGTCCGCGCCGGGCCTGGATTCGATGAGAACCGTTTGGCCCCAGTATTCGGTCAGTTTCTGGCCGATGATGCGCGCCATCACGTCGGAACTACCGCCGGGCGGATAGGTGACGATGAATCTGACCAATTTATTCGGGTAATTCTGCGCGTGTGCCGCGCCGCACACGAACGCGGCGGCGGCGATCAGGCACGCGACAGCCGTTTTGTTTACCTTCATGCTATCTCCTCTGTCTGATGATAACGATTGTCGGGCCCGCAGCGCTGCTCGCGCACTCTGCAATCCGCGATTTTCTTGTACCAGACGCTGGTAGCTATTCTAAATGGGAATTTGTGATAAGTCGCGTACGCGACATGCGTTGGCCAAGAATGCAAAAACGGATCAAACTAACGTGCAATTCAACAGCTGATCGATGGAGGCTTCATTGAGTCAATCCCAGATGCTGAAGGCCAGGCGAAGGAAGCAAAAGGCCAGGAAGCACCTCGCGGGCTTAATCAAGCGAGCGAAGAAGATCAGGAAGCAGAGCGTGAAGATGGGTGCTTCTGGCGCGGGACCGGGCGAGAACAGAACTTCTTAAGAGATGAATCCGCGGGCCTGGCGGGTTCTGCATCAGCCTGCCAGCAAGGCACGCGTCGCATCAGCGCCTTCGCGCGCGATTTCATGCGGCGGGCGTGACCAGTGCGCTGGGTTCGGCGCTTCGTAACTCAGATAGCCGGCATAATTTTTCTCGATCAAGAGTTCGAAAATCTCACGCCAGCGCACGACACCCTGGCCCGGCGGCAGGCGATCGACCGGCCGCCCAGGCGCGGCCGGCGTCGGCGGAACGTCGCTGTACTGGAATGCGAAAAAGTCGCGTGACGGCACATCTTCAAACGCGCGGCCGCCTGCGCCGCTGCGCTCGAGATGGTACGCATCAAGCACGAGCCCGCAATTGGGATGATCGGCGCGTGCCAGTATTTCGCGCGCGATTTCCAGGCGGTTGATGACGTCGTGCGCTGAGCTGAATTCGAGTGCGTGCCGTATGTTGTGGCTACGCGCGATATCGCCCGTTTCCTTCAGGCTTGCGGCAGCCTGGCGCAGATCGCCTCCGACCGCCGGCCCCGGTGCACTCATGACGAGGTCGCAGCCGAGCGCGACCGCGTTAGCGCAGGTCGCTTCGAACACGCTCATTAACCTGCGGCGCTCTTCGCCGCGGGCGAAGATCCATCCGGCCTCGGTGCCAAGCGTGATCACTTTGATGCCGCTGGCGCGGATCAGAGCGACGACTTCATCGTTCGTGATGCCGGCCTCGAACGCGCGCGTGAAATCGACGCGGCGCAACTCCACGGCATTCCAGCCGGTTTCACGCGCGATACGCAGGGCTTCGGCGAGCGGCGTCGTATCGAGTGTCCACGTATGAAGCGCGAGACGCGTCTGCAGTGAACTGCAATCCATGTGAGCCCTTTCGAAATGCGGCCGGATGTTCGTCGCAGGTGCGACACCCGCAGGATGATTGAACCTGCATTTTACATCGTGTTGCGTGCCTGCGACGTTGCCCGCGGACATGCCGCTGGTCTATCATGCGTTGCGGCGGCAACAGTCAATGATGCAGCGATACCATCGCTCGTGACAATAGAATGCAATGGCTACGCCAAATGGGAGAAACTCAACATGTCCGTTAAAAAATCATCGGCGGCGATCTCGCCCGTCATGCGACAGGTCTCCGGTTACATCGCTACGGCGCTGCGCAGGCCGCTGCCCGCACCCGTGGTTGAAAAGACCAAACATCACATTCTCGACACGCTCGCCGCGATGGTGTCAGGGACGAAACTCTTGCCCGGCAGGATGGCGATCTCCTATGTGAAAACCCTCGGCGGCAGTCCGCAAGCGCAGGTAGTCGGGACCCGTTTACTCACGAATGCCGTCAATGCCGCGGTCGCCAACGCCATGCTTGCCCACGCTGACGAAACCGACGACTCGCACGCGCCTTCGCTCACGCACCCCGGTTGCGGCATTGTCGCCGCCGCGCTCGCGATGGCGGAACGCGAACGCCGGGACGGTACCGCGCTGCTGCGCGCGGTGACGCTGGGTTACGACATCAGTTCGCGCCTGACTATCTCGCTGGGAGGCGGCGCTTTCCGCGGCGTCGGGCATCTGACCCATTGCTTCGGCCCGACGTTCGGCGCCGCGGCTGCGAGCGCGGCACTCGCGCGACTTAACGTCAACCGCGTGCGCCACGTGCTGTCGTACACGGCGCAGCAGACGGGCGGGCTGTCGACCTATATGCGCGACGTTGATCATATCGAGAAAGCGTGGGATTTCGGCGGTATGCCCGCGCGCAACGGCGTTGCCGCCGCGACCATGGTCGCCGCGGGCTGCACCGCAGTCGAGGACGTGTTTTCGGGCGAGCGCAATTTCTATGTCGCGTTCGATGAGTCGCGCCGCATTGGCAAGTATCCGGCCCCGGCCGCTCTTGCGCGCGACCTCGGCAGAAATTTCGAGATCATGCGCACCAATATCAAGCGCTGGTCGGTGGGCTCGCCGATCCAGGCGCCGCTCGACTCGCTGCTCGAGTTGATTCGCGCCCATAACGTCAATGCTGACGACGTCGAAAAGCTTGTGATCCGCGTATCTATCAATGGTGCCAACACCGTCAACAATCGTGAGATGCCCGATATCTGCATGCAGCAGATGTGCGCGGTGATGCTGCTCGACGGCATCGTTACCTTCGAATCCGCGCACGACGAGAAACGCATGCGTAATCCGGCCGTGCTCGCGCTGCGCCAGCGCATCGAGCTCGTCGGCGATGCGGAGCTGGAAGCGCTGATCCCCGAGCGCCACGGCATCGCCGAACTTACGCTCAAAGACGGCAGGCAGCTGCGGCATCACACCGAAGCGGTGCGCGGAACGGCGCAGAATCCGATGACGCACGCCGAGGTCGACGAAAAGTGCTATCACCTGATGGCGCCGGTGCTTGGAAAAAAACGCGCGCGCACATTGTGCGATACCGTTTGGGCGCTCGAAAAAATCAAGGACGCGCGCAAACTGCGTCCGCTGCTGCAGAGTTAATTACCACGCGGGTCACCGCAATGCCGCGTGGCGTGCGCAAGCGACGGCGCTAAAGTTTCGCTACTTGGCGCAACCCGCAGCCTTACTTGGTGGGTTCCTTCGGCCGTCTGAGCAGCAGCGACGGGTTTTCCTTGAGCTTGCCCGTCAATCCGCCGACATCGGTCGCCACTTTCTTGACTTTGTCTTCGATGGCAGAGAACTTCTCGACCACTTTCGGCAACTGGTCGAGCGCGGCTTTGAGGCCGCTTTTCTCAGAGGGGATCTCCGGAATCTGATTTTCTGGCGTGGCTGCAAGCAGGCTCTTCGCGTCGGGGCTGCCGCCGTGGAGCTCGACAATGACGACACCGGTGATGCCTTTCAGTTCGAGGCTCGCCTTGGTGTCGGTTTTAACGGGCGTCTCTTTGCGCAGCTTGACATCCACCTGCACCCGGCGCGGATCGTCAGGATCGAGAGTCAACTTGTCGACATTTCCGACCTCGACGCCGTGGAACTTGACCGGATCGCCCAGCGCAAGCCCGCTGACGGATTCGTTGAAATAGATGCGGTAGCGCACATCGTCGCGATGGCCGCTGCCCATCAGCCAGATGGCGAAAAACGCCGCGGCAACCGAAAACCCGATGATGAACAGACCTTCGATAAAATAATGTTTATCCGTTTCCATGGCTTCGCTTCCTTGCTGTCATCGCGCCTTGCGCGCGCGGACCGTGGAGGAACTCGTGAATCCACGGTTGGTCTGATTGCATCAGTTTTTCCAGCGTGCCGACGACGATTTTCTTGTCGACCAGCACCGCGATGCGGCCGCAGATGGTAAAGAGCGTGGTCAGATCGTGAGTGATAATGACGACGGTAATCCCGAGGCTATGGTTCAGCTTCACGATCAACTCGTCGATTCCGCTGGCGGTCAGCGGGTCAAGATCCGAAGTCGGTTCGTCGAGAAACAGAATCCGCGGATCGAGTGCGAGCGCGCGCGCAAATGCGGCGCGTTTGATCATGCCGCCTGAAAGCTCCGCGGGAAACTTGATGCCGCTATCGGCCGGCATGCCTGAAAGCTCGAGTTTCATTGCCGCGATTTTTTCCTGGTCTTCCGGCGGCAAATCGGTATGTTCGCGTATCGGCAGCATGATATTCTGCGCCACCGACAGCGAGGAAAACAGCGCACCTTGCTGGAACAGCACGCCAATCAGCGACGCCTTTTCCGCCTGACCGAGCGTCTCGACCTTTTTGCCGTCCAGCAGAACCTTGCCGGCATTCGGCTTATGCAGGCCGGTAAGTGTTTTGAGCAGGACCGATTTGCCCGAGCCTGAACCACCGGCAATACCGATGATTTCGCCGGACACGATGTCGAGGCTGATCTTATCGTGCACTTCCTGTTTGCCAAAACGATTGACAATGCCGTGCGCGGAAAGGATGGGCTGCGCATGCTGCTGCTGGCTCGCGGTGTTCATAACCCAAGCTTCTCGAACAGAACCGAGAACAACGCATCGAGCACGATCACGAGGAAAATCGACTTGACCACGGCGCGCGTGGTCTCCCGGCCGACGCTTTCCGAAGAGCCTCTGACCCTGAGCCCGTGCATGCAGCCGATGATGCCGATAAAAAAAGCGAAGATCGGCGCTTTGAAGAGGCCGACGAACAGATCGCTGCCATCCACAGCCTGATGAATGCGCTCGATGTATTGCACCGGCGATACCCCGAGCAGTGAATGAGAAATCACTGCGCCGCCGAGCAAACCCATCATATCGGAGAAGAAGGTCAGCAGCGGAAGAGTAATGACAAGCGCGATCAGCCGCGGTACCACCAGCACCTCCATCGGCTCGATGCCCGCGACTTCGAGCGCGTCGATTTCCTCGCGCGCCTTCATCACGCCGATCTCGGCCGTAAACGCGGAGCCTGAGCGGCCGGCTACCATGATGGCGGTGATCAGCACGCCCATTTCGCGCAAGACCGACACCGCAATCAGATTGATGGTGAAATCCTCGCCGCCGTAAGGACGCAGCTGCGCCACGCCCTGATAGCCGATGACGACGGCGATCATGATCGCCATCAAGCCGACGATCGGCAGCGCATGAATGCCTGTTTCTGAAATGTGGCGCGAAATCGAAGCCACGCGTAAATGAAGCGGGTGCATCAGCGCGTGGCCGGTCGCGCTCGCTGCCTTGCCGACAAAAGTGATGATATCAAGCGTATCGTGCCAGGCTTCGTGTGCGCCTTTGCCAAGCTCGATGATGATCTCGCGCCATCTGGGAACGGTTTTAGGCCTCGGCAGCGGCTTGAGATCAAGACCACAGATCAGATCAAGCAGCGCTTTGTGCTCGGTGCGGATGCTGGTCAACTCCACGCCTTTGTTGCGCAGCTCGCATAGAAACAGCGCGCCCGGCGTATCAAGACCACTCAACTTGCCAAGATCGAGCGCGCGCGACTTGTGCTGCTTACGCCACTGCTGCAATGATTTTCTTGCCGTGGCGAGCGTGCGGATATTCAGTGCACCCTCGAGCACTGACTGGTCGCCGTCGCCGCTGATGGCAATCGATGACGATGACGGATCTGCAGAAGCTCGTTGCATGGCCGCTAACAGGTGTGCCGTAACGAGCGCAGATCAGCGCTCAGGATTCTACGATCGGTCGAAAATATTCGGCGCGTCCAGCGCCGCGTGTCGTGATACCACAGACTTGAGTCCGGCTGGAAGATGAAGACAAGTTCCGCACGGGGCTGAGAATCACCGTATGCTGCAAGCATGGAGGAATCCTCCTCTCAATGTTGGAAAACCGCCTGCTCGAAAGGTTCCCACGCGAAACGCTTTCGCGGCATCGGTAGACCAAGGGGAGGAAGGTCGTATTCCGGGTTTGCGGTATGATTCCGTCATACTTTGGCGGGAGCAAAACCCGTGGACGGTGATATCCCGTTCTGGATCAAAATCGCATACACGGGCTTGCTGATCGTTGTCTTGCCCGTATATGCAAAGTGTTACGGTTGGCGGAACTTTCTATGGTTCTCCGACATTGCGCTCATCGCCATAGGTGTCGCGCTTTGGCTCGAGAGCCCGCTCATTGTGAGCATGATGGCGGTGGGCGTGTTGCTGCCGGAATTACTGTGGAACGTGAGCTATTTTGCGCGGCTGCTGTTTGGATGGCACGCAAGCGGTCTTGCGGGTTACATGTTCGACCGCAAAAAACCGCGTTTCTTGCGCGCGCTTTCGCTGTTTCATGTCGTACTTCCAATAGTCATGCTGTGGTTGCTCGCGCGGCTCGGATATGATCCGCGCGCGCTATACGCGCAGACGCTGCTCGCGTGGATCGTGCTGCCTGTCACCTACGCCGTGGTGCGGCTGCATGATGAGAACATCAACTGGGTCTACGGACTGGATCGACGGCAAAAAAGATTACCGCCGCTCGTGTATCTCGCGCTCGCGATGATCGCCTATCCGGTCGGGCTCTATTTGCCCACGCACCTCGTGCTGAGCGTGCTTTTTGCACGCGGCTGAACCGGAAATTCTAGGGAAGGGTGGGTCCCTTCCCTAGAACACTTAATCAGAGTTTCCCTAGGCGGTATGCCGAGAAACATCCTTCAGCGCGTCGCCCGCGCTGCTTTTTTTCTTGAGCGCAACATCGCCGAGCGACACGATGCCGACGAGCCGCTTCTCGCGGTTCAATACGGGCAGGCGCCGCATCTGAAGTTGACCCATGTTCCGCGCTGCGTCTTCGACAGATTCATCATCGTAAACGAACTTGATGTCATGCGACATCACTTCGCGCACGTGGCACCGGTCGGGTGCTTTGCCTTCAGCAACGGCGCGAATGGTAATGTCGCGGTCAGTCAACATGCCGACGAGGCGGTCATTTTCGCCCACCGGCAACACGCCGGCATCGATATCCTTCATCAGTTGTGCGGCGTGCTGAAGCGTATCCTCAGGAGATGCAATTTTCACATCGTGGCTCATGACTTGGCGGATATTCATGATCGGTCCTTTTGAAAATAGTTTGGATTTCGATTGAATAAAAAGGCCTTGATGGCGCGTTTTCGCGCCCTTATCGAACGACGTGCGCCGTGACGACTTTGTTTTTGAAGTGTCTTGTTTTGCGGGCGATTTTCTAAGGAAGAAAGTAAACGCGCGACTAAATCATAGTCCACGCACCGGCTGAGGCAATAGCCGCTTTCCACCTACTCGACTGTAGGATTAGTCCTAGTCCGGCTCGTGCCTGCGCCTAAATCGTTTAGACTGGCAGACCAATTCCAACTCCACAATCGGAAGTCGCGTGCCGTCGTCGCAATGGGGCCGAAGGTGAAGCATGAAGCGTTGTGTTTCGGCGTGATCGCAGCGCTGCTGACTGCGCGCGCGTTTGCAGGCGAGCTCGCCCCGGAAACTTATCCGACGCGCCCCATCCGCGTCGTGGTGCCGCAAAGTCCGGGCGGAACCACTGACTTTACTGCGCGCCTGATTGCGCCGCAGCTCTCCGAACGTCTTGGACAGGCGCTCGTGGTGGACAATCGCGCGGGCGCGGGCAGTCTCGTCGGCACCGATCTTGTCGCCAAGTCGGCGCCCGATGGCTATACACTGCTCGTCGTGGCGTCATCGCTCTGCATCATTCCGAGCATATACAAGAAAATTCCGTTCGATCCGGTGCGAGACTTCGCGCCGGTCACAACGCTCTCATCCTATCCGAATCTCGTGGTCGTATATCCGGCCCTGCCGGTCAACTCGCTGCGCGAATTAATCGCGCTCGCAAGAACAAAGCCCGGCACGCTTAATTATGCCTCCGGCGGTGCGGGGACCGGCACTCAGCTCGGCGCGGAGCTCTTCAAGGCGGTGGCGGGCATCGACATCGTCCACGTGCCATACAAAGGCGGCGGGCCGGCCTTGACTGCGCTGATCGGCGGACAGGTCCATCTTTACTTTGCACCCATGCCATCGGCATTGACGCTCGTGAAATCGGGCAAGATCAAGGCGCTTGCAGTCACCAGCCGAAAACGTTCGCCAGCGCTGCCCGAGCTGCCCAGCATGGCGGAAGCAGGGGTTCCGAACTACGACGAAAGCACGTGGAATGGGCTACTCGCGCCGGCGCGCACGCCGCCGGCGATTATCAGGAAGCTCAATAACGAGCTGGGCGAGCTGTTGAAAATGCCGGCGGTGCGCGAGCGCTTTACTGCCGAGGGCGCGGAACCCGTTGCGACGAGTCCCGAGGCGTTTGGCGCAATAATCAGCAGCGAAGTCAAAAAGTGGGCCGCGGTGATCCGCGAGGCCGGCATCAGGACCGAGTGAAACGGAGCGATCATGCAATCGGAAGTACACCTTTGTCTTCTGGCGCCACTGCTGGCACTGGCTTGCGCGACGGCTGGCGCGCAGCCGTATCCGGTCAAGCCCATCCGTTGGGTGACGGGCGGCGGGCCGGATGCGATGGCGCGCATCATGGGGCAGAAGTTCACCGACGCCTGGGGTCAGCAGGTCGTGATCGAGGAGCGCAGCGGCGGAGGCGGCATGTTATCGGCCGAAGCGGTCGCGAAAGCGCCGGCCGATGGCTACACGCTGCTGCTCGCCACCGGCACGCACACCATCAACCCGAATTTCTTCAAGCTCAGCTACGACATGGTGCGGGATTTCACGCCGGTGACGTTGATCGCGACCATATCGTTCGTGCTGTCGGTGCATCCTTCGCTGCCGGTGAAATCGGTGAGCGAGTTGGTCAAGCTTGCGAAGTCGCGTCCGGGCGAACTCAATTATGCTTCGGGTGGCAACGGCTCGCCGGGGCACCTGATCGGCGAGCTTTTCAAGTCGATGACCGCGACCGATATCGTGCATGTTCCCTACAAGACGGTCGCGGCCGGCGTCGTCGGCCTGATCGGCGGCCAGGTGCAAGTCGATTTTGTGGTGAGCCCGTCTGCGGTACCGCAAATCAAGGCCGGAAGAATACGCGGGCTTGCGGTCACGACGCTCAAGCGCTCCGCTTCGGTGCCTGAGCTGCCAACGCTCGCGGAATCAGGACTGCCGGGGTTTGACGCGCCCGCATGGAACGGCCTGCTCGTTCCCGCTGGAACGCCCGCGCCTATCGTTGCCAAACTGCATGCCGAAATCGTCAGGAATCTCAAGATGCCCGACGTGCTCGAGCGCATCGCGGTGCTCGGATTCGAACCGGTCGGCAGCACGCCAAATGATTTCGGCGAATTTATCAAAGCCGAGCTCGCGAAGTGGGCGCGA
>DASYSI010000370.1:0-5120 GCA_036003485.1 Burkholderiales bacterium
CATCTTCGATCTCCTTTCATTTCGTGCTGAGCGGCTAAAGCCGGCGCGGATTGCACCGGGAATTATGCTCGCAACCGTGCTTCGGCTTGCAGCCATGTTATCGCAAAGGGATCTTAATCCCAACGCCTTGATGCTGCGCCAGTTCGAGAGTCCGGCTCGCGACAGCCAGGTCTTCCAATCCCAGTCCATGCGATTCGAACAATGTAATCTGCTGCGACGAAGTGCGGCCGGGCGCAATGCCTGCGACGATATTGCAGAGCGGCTGCACTGCGTTCCAGTCGAGACCGATCTGCGCTTCGGCTGCAAGCAGATCACCGCTTTCGATTCGCGCGACCGCGAGATCGTCCACGACGATGCAATCCGCGCGTTGCACGGCAGTCGCATCAATCTCCTGCTTCTCGGCAAAATTCGAGCCGACAGCGTTGATATGGACGCCGGGCCGCAACCAGCGACCATCGAACACGGGTTCGCGCGAACCCGTAACAGTGGTGATCACGTCGGCTTGCGCCACATCGCGCTCGGGATCGCGGCTCGCAATCACTTCGAGATGCAGCCGCTCTGTCATGACCTGGCAAAAGCGCTGCGTGCGTTCCGGCGACCGTCCCACTACGTTGACGCGCTCCAGCTTGGGAAGCACGCGCGCGACGGCTTCGACCTGACTCTCGGCTTGCCATCCGGTCCCGAACAGCGTCATCACGCGGCTGTCGGCGCGCGCGAGATATTTCGAGGCGACTCCGCTTGCCGCGCCGGTCCGGATCTGTCCCAGCGTATTGGCTTCGAGCACACCGATCAGCGCACCGGTCGAGATCTGGTAGACGAGCATCGTGAAGCTCGAACCGACTGTGACATCCTGACGCACAATGGGATAACACTTGACCCCGGTCGCATCGAGCGCGGTGGAGATCGCGCACAAGACGTTGATGGTCACGCCCGGCATTGCACCGCGCTGGCGCGGAACGTTGACAGCCTCGCCGTGTGCCACAGCTCGAAACGCGTTTTCCACCGCCGCGAGCGCCTCGTCCATCGTCAGTAGACGGCGGACGTCGTCTTCCTGCAGCAATTGGGCCATCGTTATTCTGGTTGCGTGCTACGTAAAAATTACCGAGCTGCAGGTCTGCGTGGAATGGAAAAGCTATTGTAACTTTATCAAGCGCTCCCCAGTATAACGATCAGACTCGGCAGTATAACGATGAGTTATGCAAACATCCCGCGAGTCGCAGGTAAAATCTCCACCGTTCGATAGTTTTTTTAAAATGACCGAAACCATCACCGCAAGTCTGGCCCAGTGGCTGTGCAGTGCACAGTATGAACACCTGCCCGCACAAGTCAGAGAAATTACCACTGACGTGATTTACGACGCTGTCGGAGGCATGGTGGCGTGCTCGACGTTGCCCGAAGTCAAGGCGATCGTTGAACTTATCGACGCGCACGGCGGTCGGCAGGATTGCAGCATCGTCGGCCATCGCGCGAAGAACTCCGTCATCAACGCCGCGATGGCAAATGGTGGCGCAGCGCGCGGCGGCGAAGTCGATGCCGTGCACCTGACCTCGTCCGGCGGACACGTGGCCCCCGGACCGGTTTCCACCGCGCTCGCGGTAGGTGAATGGCTCGGCGCAAGCGGCCACGACGTCGTCCGCGCGGTTGTGCTCGGCTACGAGATCGGCGGGCGGCTGATGACGATTTTCTATCGCGAACGCGATTATGTGAGCCGCCGCTTTTATCCCACATCGGTGATTGCCAGTCTGAGCTCCGCGGTGACCGCGGGCATCCTTCTCGGTCTCGATGCCCGGTCGCTGCAGGTCGCACTCGGCCTCGCCGCGTATCAGGCCGCAGGTCCCGACAACATGACGAAGGACCCGGGGCACATGGGCATGACGTTTCAATGCGCAGCCGCCAACCGCAATGGTGTGACGGCGGCGTTGCTCGCGCACCGCGGCTGCCATGCGCCGCTCGATATTCTTGACGGCGCGCTCGGGTTCTTCGATGCCTATCTCGGCAGGCCCGACATCGGTGCGGAGCTGTTGCACGATATGGGCCGCTACTATTCGATCACGGACGTGATGTACAAGCGCTATCCGGTCGGAACCCCAAATCAAACTTACGCGCAAGGCTTGTTTCACCTGCTCGAGCAGCATCCGCTCGCGCCGGAGGAAATCGAATCGATCGAAATCCAGATGCCGCAGGGCAGCCTGCACACTGTCCCGAAAACGCGCCACGCCTCGATCGCGATCAATGTGGTGTCGGCAGTCGCAGTGGTCGAGGGGAAACTCGATTTTTATCGCTTGCACGATCCCGGCGTCGTCAACCCCGCGGTCGCGAAGATGCAGGAGAAAATCCGCTTTGTTCCGCGCGCGGACTGGACTGGCACGCAGCACAATCGCCATGCTATCGTCACTATCGCGATGACGACCGGAACTCAGCTGGAAGAAGAGGTGTGGTTCAGGCCGATGACGCGGCCGGAGCTCGAGGAAAAATTCGATGCCCTGGTCATGCCGCAGTTCGGTTTACAGCGCACGCGTGAATTGCAGGCATTGCTGCGAAGTGTGGAAAGCGCCTCGAGCGTCCGCCCGCTGATGGAAGCACTGCGCGGATGAATTTTGTGCGTGCGCGCCAGCGGCCATGCGCCTACTCCCCGCACACGCACGGCGAATCCGCCGACCATAATCTCGTTCGCGTTTCCGGCGCGCCATGAGCAGCGAGCTGTACTTTCTCACGATTGCCGAAGCGGCGCGGCTCATCGCGGCGCGCGAACTCTCTCCGGTCGAGCTGACCCAGGCGCTGCTGCGTCGAATCGATCTCCTCGATCCGCAAATCAACGCGTTTATCACCGTGACCGCGGAGCGCGCGCTCAGCCAAGCGACCGCGGCCGAGGCCGAGATCGCGGCTGGCCGCTATCGCGGACCGCTGCACGGAATACCGTTCGGTTTGAAAGATCTCTACAACACCGCGGGAATATTGACTTCCGGGCACTCGAAAATCTGCATCGATAATATTCCCAACGAAGACGCTACGGCAGTCGCCAGGCTGTATCAGGCGGGTGCGATACTGCTCGGCAAGCTTGCTACCCATGAATTCGCGCATGGCGGCCCGGCTTTCGATTTGCCCTGGCCCCCGGCGCGCAACCCATGGAATACCGAGCATTTCACCGGCGGCTCGAGCAGTGGTCCGGGAGCGGCCGTCGCGGCGGGGTTCATGCCTGGCGCGCTCGGCACCGACACCGGCGGCTCGATTCGCGGTCCTTCTGCGTTTTGTGGTGTCGTCGGCCTGAGGCCGACCTACGGTCTCGTCAGCCGGTATGGCGTGATACCCAGCTCATTTACCTTCGATGCTTGCGGCCCCATGACGCGGAGTGTCGAGGATATGGCGATCATGCTGCAGGCGATCGCGGGTCACGATCCCAAAGACCCGGCCAGCGTGGCTCGATCCGCCGTCGATTATCGTGCGGCGTTAAACACGGACATCCGCGGGATGCGGGTCGGCGTGATCCGGCATTTTTGGGAAGAGGACGCTCCCGCAACCGACGAGGTCAGACAGGCGATGGATACCGCGCTCGGTGTTTTGTCCGATCTCGGCGCAAAACTCGACGTCGTGCGCATGCGTCCGCTAAAAGATTATTACGATGTGGCCAAGACTATCGGTCTGCCGGAGCTGATGGCAGTACACCTTACAGATTTGATCGAGCGGCCCGGCGATTTCAGTGCCGCCTTCCGCAGCCGGGGCGCGTTGGCGGGTTGCTTGTTCCAGGCGTCCGATTACGTTGAAGCACAGCGCGAACGCAGCCTGATGCTGGCGGAGATGAAGCCGCTCTATCAGAAATTTGATGTTCTGCTGACCGCGGGCAGTTCCGGACCTGCGCCGAGATTGGATAAATACCGCATCGTCAGTTACTGGAAGCGGCCGAACATAACGACGCCATTCAGCATCACGGGGGGGCCGGCGCTGGTGCTATGCAACGGTTTCAGCCAAAGCGGCATGCCGTTTGGCATGCAGATCGCGGGACGGCCGTTTGACGAGGAGAAAGTGCTCCGGGTGAGCTATGCCTACGAGCAGGCGACGCACTGGCACACCCGGCGGCCCACGCTCGTCGCAGGACCGGCACCGATTCCGGTCTCTATCGACAGTGGTTTTCCCGCGACGCCCGCCATCGACGAGGGCACCCGGGAATTGCTCGAGAGGCTCGCACAACGCGCTGGTTTGGCATTGACGGAATCACAATTCGCGGAGCTATGCCATGCCGCGCCCTACGCGTTCGCGATGGTGGAACGCATCAGGCGGCGCCGCGACCATTCCGAAAACCCCGCCACTGTTTTTAGGTTTGGGAACTAAAGTAAATGAATAAGGCATTCCGGGCTCTCGCAGGGATGCGTTGGATCGTTATCTCCGCGGCGCTGTGCGCACCACTCGCGACCCTGGGTGCGGCTGCGGGCTGGAAACCGGACAGGAACATCGAGATTATCGTTCCCTCATCGCCGGGGGCGGGGACCGACGTCACCGCGCGCTCGATTCAGCGGCTGCTGCGCGAGAAGAAATTGATAGACGTGTCCGCCTCGGTCGTAAACAAGCCAGGCGGCGCGAATGTGATAGGCCTGACCTATCTCATTCAGCATGCGGGTGACGGTCATTACCTCATGATGATCACGTCCGGTCTCCTCGCGACTCACATCATGGGTCTAAGCCATCTCAGCTATACCGATATCACGCCGCTCGCAGTGCTCGGCACCGAATCGGTGGTGTTCGTCGTGCGCGCTGACTCGCCGCTGAAATCCGCGAAAGATCTGGCTGATCGCTTCAAAGCGGACCCTGCCAGCGTGAGCATCGCTTTCGCTCCCGCGTTGGGCAACCACAACCATATTGCCGCAGCTCAGGTCGTCAAAAGCGTCGGCGCGAATGTCAAGAATATGAAAGTGGTCGTGTTCAACGGTTCGGCAGAAGCTTTGACGGCCTTGCTGGGCGGCCACATTGATGTCGTGCTCACTTCCGCGTCGGTGTTGTTGGAGCACCTGAAGGCGGGGCGGATTCGTATTCTTGCAGTATCGGCTGAACAGCGGCTGCGCGGCGTGCTGGCGGTGATTCCGACCTGGAAAGAGCTCGGCATCGCTTCGGTGAGCACGACGTGGCGC
>DASYSI010000371.1:0-1809 GCA_036003485.1 Burkholderiales bacterium
TTTCCGGCAACCTTCAGTTTTGCAGCACACTATATGGGCGTGAACAAATCGGCCGCGCTCGTGGCCTATCTGTGGAGCTGGCTCGAGAATCAAGTCATGGCGGCGCTGAAGGCCATACCGCTGGGACAAAGCGCCGGCCAGCGCATGCTGGCCGCCCTTGGCACTGAGCTGTCAGAGATCGCATCGCGCGCAATGCAATTGGGCGATGATGAATTGAGCAATTTCGCGCCCGGGCTGGCGATCGCCAGCAGCAGACACGAAACGCAGTACAGCCGCATTTTCAGATCGTAATGAGGCAGGACTGAGACATGAGTCAAAATCAGCCCTTACGCGTTGGCATCGGCGGGCCGGTGGGTTCAGGCAAGACCGCGCTCACGCTCGCGCTATGCCGCAATCTGCGTGACCGCTATCAGATTGCCGTCGTCACCAACGATATCTACACGGAAGAGGATGCCAAGTTTCTCGTGACCCACGAGGCGCTGACGCCGGATCGCATCATTGGCGTCGAAACCGGCGGTTGCCCGCACACCGCGATACGCGAGGATGCGTCGATCAACCTCGAGGCGATAGCGCGTTTGACATCGAGCTTCGACAATCTCGACATTATTTTCGTCGAAAGCGGGGGAGATAATCTCGCTGCAACCTTCAGCCCCGAATTGTCCGATTTGACGCTGTATGTGATCGACGTCGCGGCAGGCGACAAGATTCCGCGTAAGGGCGGACCCGGCATCACCAAGTCCGACCTGCTGGTGATCAACAAAATCGATCTCGCACCTATGGTGGGTGCTTCACTCGAGGTGATGGCACGGGACGCAAAGAAAATGCGCGGTGACCGCCAAGTCGTATTCAGCAATCTCAAAACGAATGAGGGTCTCGACCAGATTGTCAAATTCATCGAAGTGCATGGAATGATGGGGCACCAGTAAGTCTTGTTTTTTGCAAAATCGAAACCGGAGCAAATTTTGAAGCACGCCATGCCTGCCGCCGACACCGGAGTGACCGCGATAGCAGCTGCAGTGCGCAACGGCTCTGCGTGTGCGACTGAAATAACGCATGCCGCTCTCGCGCGCATCGCGGCACTCGATCCCAAGCTCAATTGCTTTACCGCTGTCACCGCCGATCGCGCGTTATGCGAGGCCGCTGCGGTGGATGCGCTCCGCGCGGCGGGCCGTGACCCGGGACCGCTCGCGGGTGTGCCCTATGCAGTCAAGAATCTGTTCGATGTCGCCGGCTTGGTGACGCTTGCCGGCTCCAAGATAAACGCCGAGCGCGCCCCCGCGGCGCGCGACGCAACGCTGATACGCAAACTCAATGCGGCTGGCGCGGTCCTGGTCGGCGCACTCAACATGGACGAGTACGCGTACGGTTTTACGACCGAGAACACGCACTACGGCGCAACGCACAACCCGCATGATCCGGCACGCGTCTCCGGCGGCTCGTCGGGCGGCTCGGCAGCGGCGGTAGCGGGCGGTCTCGTACCGTTCACGCTGGGCTCGGATACCAACGGTTCGATTCGCGTGCCGTCCTCGCTGTGCGGCGTGTTCGGACTCAAGCCCACTTTCGGGCGGCTCTCGCGTGGCGGCAGCTATCCATTTGTCGCGAGCCTCGATCATCTTGGCCCATTCGCGCGCTCGACGGCCGATCTCGCGGCGACCTACGACGCAATGCAGGGCACCGATGCGAGCGACCCCGCGTGCTCGACACGCGGTGCGGAACCCTCTGCTTTCCACCTGAGTCGCGGCGCCTCAGGATTGCGTATCGCGGTTGCGGAAGGCTATTTCGAGTCGCACGCAGCGCCGGAAGCACTGC
>DASYSI010000372.1:0-2858 GCA_036003485.1 Burkholderiales bacterium
CGATTTTCATCCGGATTCAGCCAAAGTCCGCATCGATCGCGGAAATTCGGAATCGCGATATCGCAAGATGACATCGAAATCCGGCCCAATGCTGCAATGCATTATCGCGAACGCGAGCAGAATAGCGACAAAAAGTGACGCCGCGCGTCACGTCAGACTCTGAACCACGTCACGGCAGACGGAAGCCCAGTCGCCGCGCACAGTCTGCCGCACTAAATTGACCGTCGGGTACCACGGCATGCGTGCACCCTGCGCCATGTAGCGCCACTCAGGCACCACCGGCACCAGCACCCACGCTGGCTTACCGAGCGCGCCCGCCAGATGAACGACCGCGGTCTGCACCGATATCACCAGATCGAGCGCGGAAACCAAGGCGGCGGTCTCGTCATAATCGTCAAGCGCCTGCTGCCAATGGGTTACGGCATGGCTGGTTTGAGTCACAAATTCGCTCAACTCATCGCCGCAATCACCGTATTGCAGGCTTACGAATACGATATTCTTTTGCGCCCATAGCGTCGCAAGTTCCGCCAGTGCGGCCGTACGCAAGGTGCGGCGCGTGCGCGGCGCACCACCGCGCCACGAGATGCCGATCTTGCGCCCAGGACCTAATCGCGCCAACTGTTCGCGCCAGTGTTCGATGCGAATGGGATCGGCGTGCAAATAAGCTCCGTGACGCGGGAAATCGGCAGCGTGCCGGCGGAACAGACCCGGCAGGCTACCGATATGGATTTGGTAGTCGGGAGCGTAACCGCGCTGAGCCCATTCCGGGTCACGCTTGCCGCGGTAGGGATAGACACGCGCCTGCGGAAAAGAACGCGTAAAGAGTCCGACCAGACGTGGCTCGCATTCAACCAGACACACTCCTGCGCGCTCGATCGCGTCCGGCAGGCACGATGCGAACATGACCTGATCGCCAAGTCCCTGCTCGGCACGCACGAGGAGCACGCGGTCCTTAATCGGCGTACCGTCCCAACGCGGGAAAGGATGTTGCGGCTGGCGCGTGGCATCGAGGCATTTGAAGCGCCACTCATACTCGCGCCAGCCTGCAGCAAACTCACCGTCCTGCAGCAGCAGATGCGCGAGCGCGGTATGCGCTTCCGCGAGATCCGGCTCAAGCGCAAGAACACGATGCAGCATTTCAAGCGCCAGTTGTGGCCGGCCTTGATCGACCGCGACCGTCGCCAGATTGAGCAGCGCTTCGGCGAAATTCGGCGCAAGCTCCAGTGCGCGCTGCAGAGCGGTCTGCGCCTCGTCGAATCTGCCGGCTTCGCGCAAGCACAGGCCGAGATTGGACCACACTGCGGCCGCGCCAGGATTCAGCGCAAGCGCGCGGTGATATAGCCGCTCCGCCTCCTCCCAATGCTCCTGTAATTTTTCGATATTCGCGAGCGCATTCCACCCATCGCCGAAGTGCGGATCGCAGGCGACGGCCTTTTCGAGCAGTTTGCGCGCGCCGGTGTAGTCTTCGCTTTGAGCCGCGATCACGCCAAGATGGTACAGCGCGTCTTTGTTACCGGCGTCCCGACCCAGCGCATTCTGATACAAGGCGCGTGCGGCATTCGGATCGCCAGCGTTATGCAACTCACCAGCGCGAAGCAACAGCGCATCCAGATCGTCGTCGGAGGCCGCAATCGTACGCGTGCGCAGGGTCGAGGACTGCTCGGTGAGACGGGCGACCAGAGCTCTTATTGCTCTGACCAGCATGAGGAGTCGTGCTGCAATTTAGCAAGCTCGGCGGTGACGGCCGCGATGACAGGCGCCCAGCCGTCCGCATGTGCTCGCCTGAACAATCGTACTGAGGGATACCAAGGCATCGTCTCGCCGCTTTGGAGATAGCGCCACTCGGGAACTGCCGGCACCAACACCCACGCTGGCTTGCCGAGCGCGCCAGCGAGATGCACCACAGCGGTCTGTACCGAAATCACCAGATCGAGTGCGCTAACCAGCGCCGCCGTTTCATCGTAATCATCGACCGCTTCCTGCCAATGATCGATAGGGACCGCGTAATTGCTCACGAGTGATGCGAGTTCCGCGTCGGCCGCGTCGCCATATTGCAGGCTGATCCATTGACCGCCTCCCTGGCGCAGCATCGGCAGCCAATGAACCAGATCGATCGAACGCGTGGTCCGCCGCGTACGGGTCGTGCCGCCGCGCCATGAAATTCCAATGTGGGGACCGGCGCCCCGCGCACGCAACCGCCTGCGCCAATGCTCGACGCGTGCCGGATCAGCGCGCAGATAGCCCGCGTGTCGCGGAAAATCCGATTCATGCCGGCGCAACAGGCCGGGCAGACTTCCGATCGCGATCTTGAAGTTCGGGGCCAGACGCCCCTCGTGTACGGCTGCGGAATCTTTAAACCTGCGCGGGCTGATGCTTATCCGAGGAAACGAACGCTCGAAAAGCGCCGTGAGCCGCGAATGGCTCTCAACAATACATTGCCCGGCAGCTTGCACGACCTCGGGCAGGCATGACGCAAACATGATCTGGTCGCCGAGGCCCTGCTCGGCAGTCACGAGCAATGTTTTGCCGTTGAGATCCTCGCCTCGCCACACCGGACACGAATACTTCGGCAGATGCTCCCACTTCTCCATGCGCAAACGCCAATCGTATTCGCTCCAGCCGGCGGCAAACTCTCCGCGACCGAGCAGAATCTGGGCGAGTTCCACGTGTGCTTCGGCCATGTTCGGGTCAAGCTCCAAGGCGCGGCGCAACAACGCCTGCGCTTCCGCACTTTCGCCCAGATCGTTGCGCACTAGAGCCAGGTTGACGATCGCATCAAGGTCGTCTGGCTTGAGTTGCAGCGCCCGCTGCAACGCATCCACCGCGTCTTGATTCCTGCCCGAATCGCGCAGGCACAA
>DASYSI010000373.1:0-11713 GCA_036003485.1 Burkholderiales bacterium
CAGAGTCCGAGTTGCCGGTACGCATCGACGTTGATCGCATTGAGGTGGACCGGATGGATATCGGCGCGCCGCTTGCCGGAGCAGCAGCATCGGTCGCCATCGAGAGTAATGCGCACGTTGTGTCGCGACACGATGCCGAGACTGCGGTGAGCGTGAAACGGATCGATGCGCCCGGCACTTATAAGCTCAGCGGACGAATTGATGCTTCATCGGTAAAAGCGGAGCTCGTCGTCGATGAGCCCGCACAAGGCTTGCTCGCGGGCCTGGCCAACCTGCCCGATTTAGGCGCACTGTCGGTGCAGCTGAGCATCGACGGACCGCGCAATGCTGAAGCGATGCGCCTCGCGCTCGCGGCGGGCCCGCTGCGCGCTTCGGGCCAGGGTCGCGTCGACCTGGTAAGCGAGACTGTGGATCTCGATGTGACCGCAAGTGCTCCGGCGATGGCGCCGCGGCAGGATCTGCGCTGGCAGCAGATATCGCTGCAGACCCATGTGCACGGGACGTTCACTCGTCCCGATGTCAAAGGTCAACTTCGAATCGACGGCCTGAACGCCGGCGGCGGACATCTGCGCAGCCTGCATGCCGATCTGCAGGGTAATCGCGGCGCAGTGAGCTTGCACGCAGTACTCGATCGATTGAGCCTTCCGGGGCCGAAGCCTGAGCTGCTGCAATCGGCACCGGTGGACCTGCGCACCGACGTTCGGCTCGATGACCCGCGACGTCCGGTGACATTCGCGATTTCTCACCGCCTCATTTCTGCACAGGGACAGGCGAATACCAGCGGTCCGCTCAGCGCAGCGATTACCGTCACCGCGCCAGCGCTTGCCCCCTTTGCCGCGATTGCCGGAATCGACCTGAAGGGTCAGACCATCATCAACGCCAATGTGACGACCGAGGATCGAGTGACCAGCGTGAACGTCAACGGCACCGTGGGCGTGACCGGCGGGATGGCGCCCGTGCCCGCGCTGTTGGGGAACGCCGCGAAGATAGATCTATCCGCGACGCTCGAAGGTCAGGAGATCACGATCAAGCGCGCGCAAGTGAACGGGCAAACCTTGCACGTTTCTGTCAATGGCACGAGCAGGCGCCAGACGCTCGACTTGAATTGGCAGGTCGCCTTGTCGAATCTCGCGGTGCTGACGCCGACAGTTTCCGGCCGCATCGAAGCACGCGGCCGATTGCAGGGTGCGCCGGGTGACATTACTCTCACCGCAGAGGCGAGCGGCGAAGCGGCAACCGCGGGATTTCCGCGCGGGCCGATTACGGCATCCACCCGCATGCGCGGGCTGCCGAGCGCGCCATCCGGCAGGATCGAAGCGCACGGAACACTGGATGGCGCGCCGCTGCAACTCGCTGTTGCACTCGAGCGCGCGCGCGATGGCGCGCTGCGCGGCACGATCGAACGCGCCGATTGGAAGAGCGCACACGCTGAGGGAAATGTATTCTTGCGCGCGGGTGATCGCGCGCCGCAGGGGCGAGTGACCCTGCGTGTTGCCCGGCTCGACGAGCTGCGGCCATGGATCGGACATGTCGTGCAGGGAAGCGTCAGTGCGAATGTCGACTTTGCGCAAGTAGCCGGACGCGCCCAGGCAAAAATCGAGATCGATGCACGCAATGCGGGCGCGCATGGTATTCAGGTGGATCGTCTCACGCTGGCGGGCAGCGTGGACGATCCGATGACGCATCCGATCGTGGCGTTGAAGCTCGCTGCCGATGGCATCGCGGCCAACGGTATCAGTGGCAGCGCTCGGGTCGAGGCAAACGGTCCGCAGGAGGCACTGCAGCTCAAGCTGTCATCGGATCTGCGCAACGTGGGCAAAGCTGACCTGCGCGTGACTTCGACCGCGTCGCTCAACGTGACCGGGAAACAGGTAGCCCTGAGCGCATTGCAGGCCGAGTACCAGGGACAGAGCATACAGTTGCTGGCGCCGGCACGCGTCTCGTTTCGTGATGGATTGGCCATCGATCGTCTGCGCGTCGGCATGCAGCAGGCGGCACTGGACATTTCCGGCCGCGTCTACCCTACGCTCGATATGACGGCATCATTACGCAATGTGACCTCAGCGCTCGCAAAGATCCTCTTCCCGGATCTCCAGGCGGACGGGATCCTGACGATGGACGGACGCTTCAACGGCACCTTGGCGCAGCCGCGCGGAACGGTAAGGGTAAGCGCGAACGGATTACACATGCGCACCGGTCCCGGCCGCATGCTTCCCGCCGCGCAGGTGATAGCAACCGCGGAGCTGAACGGCCAGTCAGCGCGCGTAGACGCGCAGTTTTCTGCGGGCAGTCAGATGCGATTGAACGCGACTGGTCAGGTGCCGCTAGCGGCGGCAGGACCGACCGATCTCCGTGTCCGCGGCAGTATCGACGCAGCCATTGCCAATCCGATTCTGGAAGTGAACGGGCGTCGCGTAAAAGGTCAGATCACCGTCGACTTGGGCGTTCGCGGCGCGCTTGCGACACCGCGCGTGACCGGCAACCTGCGGCTGGCTGGAGGCGAGATCCAGGATCATGCCTTGGGCGCACACCTGAACGGGATTGAAGGGCTGATCGAAGCCGATGGCGACACCATTCGGATCGCGAGTCTCACCGCACGTGCCGGCCCGGGCACCCTTGCCGCGAGCGGTAGCGTGGGCGTGCTCGCGCCGGGGCGGCCGGTCGACCTGAAGCTCACCGCGCGCAATGCGCAGCCGCTCGCAACCGATCTTTTGACCGCCAACATGGACGCGGACTTGACGCTGCGCGGACAGTCGCAATCGCGGCTCGATGCCGCCGGCAGCATCAAGGTCAATCGCGCCACCATCAATATTCCGAAAGCGCTGCCGCCGACTATTGCGGTGCTCGATGTACGGCGGCCGGGCCAGAAGCCGCCCGCTGTGTCCGCCGCGGCGGTGCTCATCGGATACAATCTCAAGGTCGATGCGCCGAGTGCGGTCTTCGTGCGTGGCCGCGGTCTCGATGCGGAAGTCGGCGGCGCACTGCACGTCGGCGGAACGAGCGCCTCGCCCCAAATCAGTGGCGGACTCGATATGCGGCGCGGCACTTTCGACTTGGCCGGCACGCCGCTCAAGTTTACTTCGGGTAAGGTCAGCTTCAACGGTACCGGACTCACGCAGAAGATCGATCCCACGCTTGACTTCGAGGCCGAAAGTCTGGCCAACAACATCACCGCAAAGCTCAATATCAGGGGCTACGCAGATGCGCCTAAGATCGCTCTGACCAGCATACCCGAGCTGCCCCAGGACGAGGTTCTGGCGCATCTGTTGTTTGGAGTCAGCGTAAAGCAGCTGACTACGCTGCAAATTGCCCAAATCGGCATGGCAGTCGCTACGCTCGGAGGCGTGAGCGGTGGCGGAGTGAATCCACTGATGGCGGTGCAAAAAAGCTTGGGCCTGGATCGACTTTCCGTAGGCAAGACGGCGACCAGCGGAGCGAGCGTCGAAGCCGGGCGCTATGTTTCATCGCGTGTCTATGTCGGTGGCAAGCAAAGCACAGCGGGCTCCACGCAGGCGCAGGTGCAAGTCGACCTTACCAAACATTTAAAGATGCAGGCAACGCTCGGCACCGGCGGCACAGCGCAAGGCGCCACACCGGAAAACGATCCCGGCAGCAGTATCGGATTATCCTACCAGTTCGAGTATTAAGAGTGCCTAACATAATGCAACGCACACGTGTTTCATTATGTTAGGCACTCTAAGATTGCAATCCATTCTGCAGAATAAAGGAGGAAAGATTTGCCTGATTCCCATGCCGCAAATACCGTACGCGCAGCGCTTGGCGCCGCGTTCTTGATCGCGTTGCCGTGCGTAACCGCATTGGCGAACGCGCAAACTTATCCGCAACGGCCAGTACGCATCATCGTGAATGTGACTGCCGGCGGCGGTGTGGACGCGCTCGCGCGCATCGCGGCGCAACACTATAACCAGGTTTGGGGCCAACCATTCGTGGTCGACAATCGCACCGGTGGCGGCGGCAGTATCGGCGTGCAGACAGTCGTGAAAGCAGCGCCTGACGGTTATACGCTGCTCGTCACGAGCAGCAGCGTTGTCACCAACGCCGCGATCCATCCGCAGGGCTACGACCCGGTGCGCGACCTGCAGCCCATTACCCGTTTGACGTCCAACCCTTACATTATCGTCGTCACCCCGTCGCTACCGGTCGCAACCATGAAGGAGCTCGTCGCACTTGCGAAAACCAAGCCGGGGGGACTGAGTTTCGCTTCCGCGGGGACAGGCAGCATCGTGCACATGGGCGCGGAGCTCGTGAGCGTGCTTGCCGGGGTGCCGATGACGCACGTGCCGTACAAAGGCGTGGCTGACGCCTACCCTGGCGTTGCATCGGGCCAGGTCGACTGGATGCTGGGAAGTCCGATCTCAGTGCTGCCGTATATCAAAGGCGGGCGTCTGAGAGGCATCGCGGTCACCAGCGCAACACGCAGCAAGGCGCTGCCGGAGCTGCCGACGGTCGCGCAGAGCGGCGTGCCGGGATATGAAGTCGTCGCGTGGTTCGGCATGTTGGGTCCCACTGGGGTGCCGCGACCGATCATCGACAAACTGAGCGCCGAAGCCAAACGTGCGCTGCAAACGCCGGAAGTCGCGCGTCGCATGGAGATCGAAGGCACTGACATCGTCGGCAACTCGCCGCAGGATTTCGCCGTTGAAGTCAAAGCCGAGTTCGAGAAGTGGCGTGATGTGGTCAGCAAAACGGGTATGAAATTCTAGGGGCCTACATGAATAAAGACGTCATCCAGATCAGCCGCGCACTCGACTTCGCCGCGCGCAAGCATGTCAGCCAGCGCCGCAAAGGCGCAGCCCAGGAGCCTTATATCAACCATCTCGCCGAGGTCGCGCTGCTGCTCGCCGAGGCGACTGACGGCGAGGATACCGGTCTTGTCATCGCAGGCCTGCTGCACGATTGCATCGAAGATCAGGACGTGAGAGTGGAGGAGCTGGTCGAACTCTTCGGTGAGGACGTCGCGAGTCTGGTCGCGGACGTAACCGATGACAAATCTTTGCCTAAGGCCGAACGCAAGCAGTTACAAGTCGACCTGACGCCGCACAAATCGGATCGTGCCAAAATGTTGAAGATCGCTGATAAAACCGCAAACCTGCGGGCGCTCGCCGTCAGTCCTCCCCGCGATTGGGAGCCCGAGCGCAAGCGCGAATACTTTGCGTGGGCCAAAAATGTGGTCGCAGGATGCCGCGGCGTAAATGCCTTTCTGGAAGCGAAGTTTGATGAGGCTTACCACGGGGGAGTTGTGTAAGCTAAAGTTCGGGCGCGCACTCGCGCCGTCTTCGCCGCAAACTTTCACCCTGCTAGGGAGGAAAACCATGCGTCAACGAATCGTATGGATAGCCGCTGCGCTCGTATTTCACTGCAGCTTCGCCATCCACGCGCAGCATGGATACCCATCGCGTCCGGTGCGCATGGTGGTCACGGTGCCGCCGGGCGGCGCCGCGGATTTCGTCGCGCGCATCATGGCGCAGAAACTCGGCGAAGCGCTTGGCCAGACGGTGGTCGTCGACAATCGTGCCGGCGGGGGCGGCCAGATCGCCGCCGAAATCGTCGCCAAGGCCGCGCCCGATGGTTACACGCTGCTGCTGGGCTCGATCACTACGCACGGCATCGGACCGCACGTTTATTCCAGGCTCCCCTACGATCCGATCAAGGATTACGTGCCGATATGTCTATACGCGACAATGCCCATGCTGATGGTGATCAACGCGCAGGTGCCGGCGAAATCGGTCGCCGAAGTGATCGCGCTCGCCAAAGCTAAACCGGGAAGTATCAGCTTCGCATCGTCCGGGTCGGGTGGTGCGCCGCACCTCGTGGGCGAACTTTTCAAGACCGTGACCGGCGCGCCGATCCAGCACGTTCCGTACAAGGGCAGCGCGCCGGGGGCGGCCGATGTTGCGGGCGGGCAGGTGCAGCTCATGTTCGATGCGCTCACGCCGCAGCAGCCGCACATCAAATCGGGCCGCACGCGCGTGCTCGCCGCCATCAGCCCGGTGCGTCTGGCGGCATTCCCCGATACGCCGACCATGGCCGAACTCGGTTATCCGCGCGTCGCTGCGTCGATCTGGTACGGGCTGATGGCGCCGGCCGGAACGCCAAAAGACATCGTCACGAAGCTCAACGCTGAATCCAACCGCATCCTCGCCACCCAGGAGGTGAAAGAGCGCATGGCGGCCACGGGCATCGACGCTGCCGGCGGCACGCCAGAGGCATTCGCGAAATTCATTCGCGACGAAATTGCCAAGTGGGGACCGGTCGTCAAAGCCGCCGGCGCGAAGGCGGATTGAGCGCGTCGAAACGCTGAAGAACACCAGCATCAATCACCAATCGCAAGATGCGTGATTTGCCGTAAGTTAAATAACTTCATCGACCAGGATCGGAAACATATTGCACTCAGAAACAACGATGGCGACTCGGGGATTTCCATGACTTTATCCCGCTGCAGGTGGATATTGCTGCTGACGCTGGCAGCAATCGCTCCGGTCGAACGCGCACCGGCGCAAGACTATCCAACCAAGCCCGTGCGCATGATCGTCCCATTCCCGCCGAGCTCGGGCCTCGATGTCATTGCGCGGCTGCTCGCCCCCGCGCTCTCGCAACGCCTGGACCAAAACGTCGTAGTCGATAATCGTTCGGGCGCGGGCGGAACGCTGGGTGCGGAGCTCGCCGCGAAATCGCCCGCGGACGGCTACACGCTGCTCATGATCACGACGAGCCATGCATTCAACGTCAGCCTTTACCAGCCGCTTCCCTACGACATGGTGCGCGATCTCGCGCCGATTACGCTCGTCGCGGCGGCGCCCAACATGCTGGTCGTCACCGCGTCGTTGCCGGCCACTACGGTGAAAGACTTCGTCGCGCTCGCGCGGGCTAAGCCGCACGAGCTTAATTTCGCATCGGCCGGAGTCGGCACTTCGAGTCATCTTGCGGGCGAGCTTTTCAAATCGATGACGCGTCTCGACTTGGTCCACGTGCCATACAAGGGCGCCGGCTCGGCGCTGGTTGCACTGCTCGGTGGTGAGGTGCAGGCTGCATTTTTCAGCATTCCATCGACGTTGCCTCACATGAGAAGCGGCAAATTGCGTGTGCTTGGCATTGGCAGCGCACGTCGCTCGAGCATGCTGCCCGAGGTGCCGACGATCGCTGAAGCGGGCGTTCCCGGTTATGACGCTTCGACGTGGTACGGCGCGCTCGCGCCAGCGCGCATACCGCGCGCGGTGATGGAGAAGCTCAATCGCGAAATTGTGCAGAGCATGCAGAATCCTGACATGCGCGCGCGTCTGGCGGCGCAGGGCGCTGAACCGCGCACGAGCACGCCGGAGGAATTCGCGGCTTTTCTCAAGTCGGAAATCAGCAAGTACGCACGCCTCGCGAAGGAAATGGGCGTTAAGCCCGAGTGAGCGGCATCTAGCCCATCGCGCTAACTCACCGATCTTCCCGAGTGTGAAAGATTCTGAGGATGAAGACATCGATCTCCGTCACCTCGTAGCGAATCTCGTAGTCACCGACAAGAACCTTCCGAACCTCGCGGGGATCGAACTCGGGCATCCGAACGCCGAGTCGCTGGTGAGCCGGAATTCGCTTTGCGCCTGCGACCAGCTGACGCACGACCCGAAGCGCAGCTCGTGGATCAACGGAGCCCAGGAATTCATGAAGCCGAACAAGGTCGGAGTACGCCTTGCTCGTCCACTTGAGGGCCATATTCAGCGTCGGGCGCGACGTTTAGGCTTTGAGAGTCCTTCGGCCCACGCTTCGATTTCGCCATGGTCCACTGTGTGTTTTGCATCTACGTCTTTGAGGGCTTCGAGGGTAAGCCGAAATCGTTTCTCTTCCAGCGATATAAACGATGCAAGGGCTTCCTTCACGATCCATCCCTTGGGACGATCCAAACGCTGCGCGAGGCCGTCTAATTTCTTGGCAAGATCGGTTGGAAGGTGAGCGGTAACCACACGGGTATCCATCTTCAAATCGCTTTCAATCAAAATGACTGAAGAATATTATAATCTATTTCCGTGCATAGTCCCAAGTCTGGGCGGTGGTTGTGCCGCGTCCCAACATTCAACCCAACAGGAGCATTCGATGGCAAAGAACAAGCATGCTGACAAAATTGCACGCGAAAAGGCCGCGTTATTCGAGCGGTCGCTCAAGACACGCGGTTTCCGCTACGGCTTGCACAAAGTCTGGGCTGAGGCCGACTGGGAGTTCCACAAGAAACACGAGGATTGGGTCGAGTTCGTCTATCTGAAAGAGCGTAATCTCGACCGCCGCGTGAAGGAGCTCGTGATCTGCGCCATCATCGGCGCGTTGAAAAGCCTGCCCGAGCACATCGTCTCGCACATCAACGCGGCGGTGAAAGCCGGCGCGACGAAAGAAGAGGTAATCGAAGTGTTCGAGCTGTGCGGGCACTGGGGCGGCACGCTTGCGCAGGCGAACGGGCTCGAAGCCTGGCGCCGCGCGTTCGCGCCCGACATGCCCGGTGCTTTTCAGCCCATGGGTGCGAAATCGACTCCGGCAAAAGCGCGTTCTCGAAGGTGAAGGCGGTCGCACGAACGGTTCTTCGCGCGTTTCGCTCCCACGCGACACGCGGCTGCGTTTTGTGGCACTGTAGCAGGGTCGGCACGGTGAATTAACTGGAGACTTGGAGACGCGCCCATGCGGGCAGTCGCAGTGTTACTGATCTGCTGGTCGTCGCTGGCGCTCGCGCAGCCGGCCGCGCCGGTTGTGGTGCTGACCCAGAACGGCGCGATCGGTCCCGCCAATGCCGATTACCTTCAGCGCGGCATGGAGAAAGCGGTCGAGCTCAAGGCGCAGCTCGTCGTTCTCAAAATGGACACCCCGGGCGGACTCGACCTTTCGATGCGCGCAATCATCAAGCACATTCTTGCTTCGCCGATTCCGATCGCAACTTTTGTAGCGCCCGACGGCGCACGCGCAGCGAGCGCCGGCACCTACATCCTGTACGCGAGCCATATCGCGGCGATGGCGCCCGCGACCAATCTCGGGGCGGCAACGCCGGTTGCGATCGGCCCGCAGTCCGAGCCACGCGAACCCGCGGCGACGAAGGAAAAATCCAAAAAAGACGGCCGCGCGGAGCGCGCCACCGAACCTCAATCAACTCTGCACACGATGACGCGCAAGCAAACCAACGATGCCGCGGCCTATATTCGCGGGTTGGCACAACTGCGGGGCCGCAACGCGGATTGGGCTGACCAGGCGGTGCGCGAGGCGGTAAGTCTCTCGGCGCAGGAAGCGCTCAAGTTGAAGGTCATCGATTTGATCGCCGCAGATATTCCACAGCTGCTGAAGCAGCTCGACGGCAGAAAGCTCTCGGTGCTCGGACAAGAGCAGCGGCTTGCCACCGCCGGCGCGGGAATCGTCGAATATCAACCTGACTGGCGCACGCGGCTACTGGCCGTGATCACCGACCCGAGTGTGGCTTATCTGCTGCTGCTGATCGGCTTCTACGGCCTCTTATTCGAGTTCTACAATCCGGGCTGGGTCGCACCCGGCGTCATCGGCGGTATCAGCCTGCTGCTCGCGCTGTTCGCGCTTCAATTGCTTCCCGTCAGCTACTCCGGTTTGGCCCTGATTGCGCTTGGTGTCGGTTTGATGGTTGCGGAGCATTTCGTTGCGGGATTCGGCATTCTGGGCATGGGTGGCATCGTGGCGTTCGTGCTAGGCTCAATCATGCTGATCGACACCGACATTCCGGGCTACGGCATCTCGTGGCAGCTCATCGCCGCCGTGGCGGCGGTCAGTGCAGTTTTTCTGCTCGTCGTGCTCGGCGTCGCGCTAAGAGCGCGCAAACAACCCGTAGTGAGCGGCCGTGAGCAAATGCTGGGAATGACTGGGGAAGTTCTCGAGGACACCGAGGGCGAAGTGTACGCGCGCATTCACGGCGAATTATGGAAAGTACGCGCAGGCATCCCGCTTGCGCGCGGATCGACAGTGCGAGTGGTCGGCATCGACGGACTGGTGCTTGCCGTCGAGCCTGCACCCAAACAAGGAGGCGCGCAATGAATCTGGATCTCGGTTGGATTGGCGGCGGCGGCGTTATTCTGATTCTGGCAGTCGTGTTTCTGGCCAACGCAATCCGTATCTTTCGCGAGTACGAGCGCGGTGTTGTCTTTACCCTCGGGCGCTTCTGGCAAGTCAAGGGGCCGGGGCTCGTGATCATCATTCCCATCATCCAGCAGGCGGTACGCGTGGATCTGCGCACGGTCGTGCTCGAGGTGCCGACCCAGGACGTCATTTCGCGCGACAACGTCTCGGTAAAAGTCAGCGCCGTCGTGTACCTGCGTGTCATCGACCCGCAAAAGGCGATCATCCAGGTCGTCGATTATCTCAACGCCACCAGCCAACTGGCGCAGACCATGCTGCGCTCCGTGCTTGGCAAGCATCAGCTCGACGATATGCTGTCCGAGCGCGAGAAACTGAACGTGGCCATTCAGCAGACGCTCGACGCGCAAACCGACTCGTGGGGCATCAAGGTTGCCAACGTCGAGATCAAACAAGTCGACCTGACCGAATCCATGATACGCGCGATCGCGAGGCAAGCCGAGGCTGAACGCGAGCGGCGCGCGAAAGTGATACACGCCGAGGGAGAACTGCAGGCATCGGAAAAACTGTTCCAGGCCGCGCAGGTACTCGCGCAGGAGCCGCAGGCGATTCAGCTGCGCTATCTGGAAACGCTGACAGTCATCGGCGCAGACAAGAATACGACGATTATATTTCCTCTACCCATGGATCTGCTGACGCCTTTCATGCAACGATTGAAACCAGACGCGAGCAAACCCGTTTCCTGATTTCCCAATTCGGCTCTTGCAATTTCTTGTCGCAAGCCGGGATGCGGCCTATACTATCCGTAATACATAGTTTTACGGAGACGGCTATGCTCAAGCAGATTACGAAGGTGGGCAATTCCCAAGGTTTGATACTCGACAACGCGCTGATGGATCTGACTGGACTGCGAGTCGGCGACCAGGTGAACGTCGTCGTCGCGCCGGGCGGCGCGATCATACTCACGCCCATACGCAAAGCTGCGCCGCGCGAAGTGGTCTCGGCCACCATTCGCAAGACGGTCAAGGACTATCGCAAGACCCTCAAAAAACTTGCATGAGTGCGACACCTGATAGCTGCATCCACCTGACAATAGACGACGTGAAAGAAATTCACGATTTGGTGATCGCCGAATTCGGTGGATCGCGTGGTGTTCGGGACGAGGGATTGCTTCATTCCGCTGTCGCGGCGGCACAAGCGACCGTTGGTGGAGAGTCGCCATTTGCCGATCTGACCGAAGTGGCGGCAGCTTATTTGTTTTACCTTTGCCGCAACCACTCATTCATCGACGGCAACAAGCGCACGGCCATGACCGCAGCTATCGTCTTTCTTCGCCTTAACAGCGTAGGCGTCGTACCCGACAGCGACAAATGGGAAGCGCTCATACTCGATGTCGCTGCGTCGCGCGTGGATCGCGACGCTGCAACCCAACGTCTCAAGGCGCTCGTTGCGCGCAAGCGATGAGTATTAACCTCCGAATTGACGCGTGAGCTTGCTTTTTTGTCAAATTACAATCAACCGTGACCTAACATGTCCGACCGCACGCCCCCGAAATACCTAAGCACGCTTGCCGAGTTTGCGAGCCGTGCTGAGCTCAGCAGCCTGACTACCGAAGCGCGCGATCGCGCGCGCTGGA
>DASYSI010000374.1:0-6859 GCA_036003485.1 Burkholderiales bacterium
TTATTGCCATACAGGCTCATGTAACCGCCGCCATGGTCGATGATCAGCAGGTTGCCAAAGCCGCGCAGCCAGTCGGCGAATACGATCCGGCCCGCGGCAATCGCTTTGACTTCCTGGCCGGCGGGGGCGGCTATGAATAGCCCCTTCCAGGACAAACCACTGTCTTCACGTGGACTGCCGAAGCGGTTGCGAAGTTCCCCGCGCACCGGCAGATTTAGCCTGCCTTTGAGCTGGGAAAACGCGGTGCCGTCACCCGATGCGTCGGGCACGCGTTCGTTGCGCAGCCGCTCGGAGCGCGAGCGCGGGCGCGAAAGCATCTGGCTCAGCTGTTCGATTAGCCTGGCCAGCCGGTTTTCGTCGCGCTTCAGCGTCGAGATCTCACGCCGCTGTTTTTCGATCTGGCGGGAGACTTTGACCAATACGTCGATGCGTGCACGCTTATCGGCCTCGAGGCGCTGACGCAGAGTCCGCTGTTCGGTATTGATTGCGGCAAGCTCAGCGCTTTGCTCCTGCGTTTCGCGCGTGAGCTCGGTCAGCCGGCCCAGATTGGAGCGCAGACCGGTAATCAAGTCGGCGTGCGCGCGTGACAGATGCGTGAGGTAATACAGGTCGCGCGCGATCCGGTTAGGGTCTTCGCGGTTCAGCAGCAATTTCAGCGCGTCAGGCTGGCCGCCCGCGTACTGCTGGTAAAGGAGCCGCGCCAGACGTGCTTGTTGGACGTCGATGTCGGCCGAGGAGCGCTGTCGCTGGAGTTGCAACACGGCGAGCCGCGCATCGACTTCGCGCTGCTGTCCGGCGAGTTCGCGTAGCGTTCGATTGGTTTCCGAAATCGCCCGCTCGGACTCGCGCAGCGCATCGGCTGCCTCGCTTTTGGTTTCCTCGGAGGCGGCGAGCCGCTTTTGCATCGCTTCGATGCGACCGCGAAGCTGCTTGAGTTCCTCTTTATGCGCGGCGGTTGCGGGCGCGGCTGCGGCAGCGCCGTCGCATAGCGCCGGCAACATCAATACTGCCAGGATCAGGAGCTCAGCTCTAAACAAAATCAATCAGCGGCCTGCCGGTCATTTCCGGCGGCTGCGGCAGACCCATCATACGCAACAACGTCGGCGCCACGTCCTGCAATGCTCCGCCGTTGCGGATCGCGGCCTTGCGTCCGATGTATAGCAGCGGCACGACGTTCAAGGTGTGCGCAGTGTGCGGCTGATGGGTCGTATGGTCGTGCATCATTTCGGCGTTGCCGTGATCGGCGGTAATGAGCACTTCGCCGCCGCTTTCCTGCATTGCCTTGATTACACGGCCGAGACACTCGTCGAGCACTTCGATTGCGCGCGTCGCCGCGGCAAGATTACCGGTATGTCCGACCATGTCGCCATTGGCATAGTTGCAGACGATGGCGTCGAATTTGCGGGCGTGGACTGCCGCGACCAGCTTATCCGTGACTTCAAACGCACTCATCTCGGGTTTTAAGTCGTAAGTCGCGACTTTAGGCGACGGCACCAGCACGCGTTCCTCTCCGGGATAAGGCGCTTCGATGCCGCCGTTGAAGAAGTAGGTGACGTGCGCGTACTTCTCGGTCTCGGCGATGCGCAACTGCTTGAGTCCCCGATTGGCGAGATACTCGCCGAAGCCATTGGCGATATTCTGCGGCAGAAACGCTGCCGGCAGCTTGAAGTCCTGGCCGTAACTCGTAAGCGTGCAGAAATAAGCGAACTTGGGAACGTAAGCGCGTTGAAAACCGCCGAAGTCCTGGTCGGTGAGCGCGCGCGTCATTTCGCGCGCGCGGTCAGCGCGGAAATTCATAAATACGCAAGTGTCGCCCTCGCGCATGTGTACGGGCGCGCCGCCGCGCGGGACGATTGCGGTTGCCTGCACGAATTCGTCGTTTTCGCCGCGCGCGTAAGCTTGATTGAGCGCAGCCAGCGCATCCGGCGCCTGATAGGGCGCTTTGCCTTGCGTGATCAAATCGTAGGCGACCTGTATGCGCTCCCAACGGTGGTCGCGGTCCATTGCGTAATAGCGGCCGACAATCGATCCGATACGCGCGCTCGTGAGCTGCGCGCATTTTTGCTGCAACCGTTCGAGTGACGCGGCAGCGCTTCTGGGCGGCGTATCGCGACCGTCTAGGAATGCATGCACGCAAACGTCGGACACGCCGCCAGTGGCGGCCATTTCGACCATCGCCGCGATCTGCGAAACGTGGCTGTGCACGCCGCCAGGCGACACGAGCCCCAGGATATGCAACGCGGATCGATTGCTGCGTGCGGTCGCGACGGCCTGCTTGAGCACCGGATTATTAAAAAACTCTCCGCTTTCGAGCGCCGCCTCAACGCGCGTGTAATCCTGATAAACCACGCGCCCGGAGCCGATGTTCAGATGCCCCACTTCCGAGTTCCCCATCTGTGCGGCGGGCAGTCCCACCCATTTTTCGGAGGCGTCGATGGTCGTGTGCGGGTAGGTATTCCAGAAGAAATTCCAGTGCGGCTTGCGGGCCTGGCAGATCGCATTGTCATCGCACGCCTCGCGATACCCAAAACCGTCGAGTATGATCAGCAGCACTGGTGTTACATTCATGATTTTTAAAACTTTCTTTGCTTATATAAAATGCGGTATCATTTTATTATATTTTGGTGATGGACGGCTGCCCGCGGGGAAAAATGGAACAAGAAACCGCTTTGCGCGCATTGCTGAACGGCAAACAGGAGCATATCGAGCAGGCTGCGCGCGCAATGAAGGCCATGTCGCATCCGCTGCGGCTTAAAATCCTGTGCGTGTTGGGCGACCAGGAAGTAAGCGTGCAGGACATCGTCGACAGCGTCGGCACCTCGCAAAGCAATATCTCCCAGCATCTCGCAATCCTGCGCGACAAGGGGGTGTTGCGCACGCGCAGGGACGCCAACCGGGTTTACTATCGCGTCGGCGATGCGCGCACGCTGTCATTGCTCGGTATGATGCGCGAGGTATTTTGCGGCGTCGTTGATTGACGCGCGCAATCGCATTGCACCCTTAAACTGTCTTGCCCATCTCCGCCGCTTTGCTAGAATGCGCGGCCTCGACTAACTGACTACGTGGGAATCGGCTTTGGAATCGTCCTTTTTGCTGTTTCTACAGAAAAATCCGTGGCACATGATGCTCTTCGGCACCGCCGTGGTGACCGGCGGGATGCTGCTGTGGCCACTCGTCAATCGTTTGATTGCAGGCGTCGCGCCGCAGGTCGGCGCGCTTGCGGCGGTGCAGCTCATCAACCGCCGCGATGCACTGGTACTCGATGTGCGCGACAAGGCAGACTACACCGCCGGCCATATCCCGAATGCGCGCAATATTCCGCTCGCTGAATTAAGCGGGCGGCTGCGCGAAATCGAAAAGTACAAGTCGCGCCCGATCGTAATCAACGGCCAGGCAGGCGCGCGCCTGACGGGCGCGTGCAGCCTGCTCACGAAAAATGGCTTCGGCGAAGTGTTTGCGCTTAACGGCGGCCTCAAAAGCTGGGTAGAGGCGAGCCTCCCGATCGCCAAGTAAATGTCCGCCCCGGTGAAAATGTACAGCACGGGTATGTGCCCGTTTTGCGTGATGGCGGAGCGTCTGTTGGTGTCAAAGGGCGTCACCGGCATCGAGAAAATCCGCGTCGATCTCGAACCGGCAAAGCGTGCTGAAATGATGGAGCGCACCGGACGCCGAACCGTGCCCCAGATCTACATCGGCGACACCCACGTCGGCGGTTATGAGGATCTTGCTGCGCTTGACAAGGCGGGCAAGCTCGAAGCGTTGCTGCGCAGCTGAATTTAACCAGGGAATTGCCATGAGTGAAGCACCACAACCGACTTTTGCGATCGAAAAAATCTATCTCAGGGACTTGTCGGTTGAAGTCCCGAACGCACCGGAGGTTTTTCTCGAGCGCGAAGCTCCGGTTGTCGAAGTCAATGTTCAAAGTAACGCCAGGGCCGTGCAGGACGGTATGTATGAAGTCGTGCTTACGCTCACCATCACCGCCAAGATCAAAGGCAAAGTCCTGTTTCTGGTGGAGGCCGCACAGGCGGGCTTGTTCCAGATTCGCAACGTTCCACAGCAGGATATCGGTCCGCTGCTCGGTATCGCTTGCCCGAATACGCTGTTCCCGTACGTGCGCGAAACAGTTTCGACGGTGACCGCGCGCGCAGGCTTTCCGCCTGTGGTGCTGGCGCCGATGACGTTCGAAGGGATCTATCAGCAGCAGGTGCAGCAAATGCAGCAGCAAAAAGATTCCAAACCGAACTGAATATGCAGGTGAACCCACGACTATGGGTTTGCGCTGCTCTCATGCCGGCAATGTTGGCGCCGGCTGGCGCTGCCGAGTTTCGCTCAATCGCGGATAATGCCGCCGTGCTCTACGACGCGCCTTCAGCGAAGGCGAAAAAACTTTACGTGATCGGACGCAGCTATCCGGTCGAAGTGGTGGTCGTGGTTGAAGGTTGGACCAAAATACGCGACGCCGGCGGCGAGCTTACGTGGATCGAATCCAAGAACTTGAGCGCGCAGCGCACGGTCATGATCAAGGTCGCCCGCGCCGATATCCGTCAGGCCGCAGCTGATACTGCGCCGATCGCATTCCAGGCCGAACAAAATGTGCTGCTCGATCTGATTGAGCTTACCGGTAGCGGGTGGGCGCGCGTCGCGCACCGCGACGGACAAAGCGGTTACATCAAGCTGAACCAGCTCTGGGGCGTATGAAGCTCGCGGTGCTGGGCGCCGGGGCGTGGGGCACCGCGATCAGCATCCGGCTTGCTGCGCGCCACACCGCGACGTTGTGGGCGCGCGAGCCCGAAGCCGCGCACGAGCTCGATGCGACCCGCGGCAATCAGCGTTACCTGCCGGGCTTTACTATTCCCGATGCAATCAAAGTAACCTCCGCGCTCGCGCTCGCAATCGAGGGTTGCGAGCTGATACTGGTTGCAACCACGACCGCCGGATTGCGCCACACGCTGCGACAACTGACCGCTGCCGGCAACGCGACGCCGGTGGTTTGGCTGTGCAAGGGACTCGAAGCCGAGTCGGCGCAATTGCCGCATCAGATCGCGGCGAGCGAGCTGCCGGCGGCGCTGTCACGCGCGGTGCTGTCGGGGCCGAGCTTCGCGGCCGAAGTCGCGCGCGGCTTGCCGGCGGCGCTGACACTCGCGAGCCACGATTCCGATTTCGCGTCGCGGGTCGCGCGCGAGCTGCACGATCCTGCGCTGCGCATCTATTCGAGCGACGACGTGATAGGCGTCGAAATCGCGGGGGCCGTCAAGAATGTGATGGCCATTGCCTCCGGCATCTGCGACGGCCTGGGATTGGGCTACAACGCACGCGCGGCGCTGATAACGCGTGGACTTGCCGAAATCACGCGGTTGGGACTCAAGCTCGGCGGTCGGCCCGAAACTTTCATGGGGCTGGCGGGCGCCGGCGATTTGATATTGACGTGTACCGGCGAACTTTCGCGCAATCGCGCGGTTGGACTCGGACTTGCGCAGGGGCTGCCGCTGGGCCGGGTGTTGCGCGAGCTGGGTCACGTTGCGGAAGGCGTGTACACCGCGCGCGAGATCAACCGGATCGCGCGCAGCCTCGCAATCGAGATGCCGATCACGCGCGCGGTATGCCGCGTGATGGACGAAAGCATTTCCGCACGCGACGCGGTGCAGGAGTTGTTGCAGCGCGATCCCAAGCCCGAGCATCGGCAAGAGAGATGAGGCTAGCGTCAGGTCGCACCCGCAAAGCCCGCTTGCTTCCAGGCTTCATAGATCACGATCGCAACCGCGTTTGCGAGATTAAGACTGCGGCTCGCGGGCCGCATTGGGAGCCTGATCAGTGCCTGTGCTTGCGCTAAGACGTGCGCCGGCAGGCCGCGGCTTTCAGAGCCGAACACGAATACATCGCCCGGTTTATAACGAAGCTGATCGTGTCGCTGCGCGCCTTTGGTGGTGAGCGCGTAAATCCCGCGGCCGGCAAGTGCCTGCCGGCAGCGCTCCCAGTCGTCATGCAGCGTGTATTCAATTGCCGCGCGGTAATCCATGCCAGCGCGCTCGAGCTGCTTGTCTGCCAGTGAAAATCCGAGTGGCCGCACCAGGTGCAGGCGGCAGCCGGTGTTGGCCGCAAGCCGCATCACGTTGCCGGTATTCGGAGGAATTTCGGGTTCGAACAACACGATCTCGAACATGGAATCAGCCTTGTCACATCCTGCAAAACACGTTACCGTGCCGCCACCTGGCACGGTTATGCTGTTGAATGACGGGTTAGCTCATACGAGTCCAAAGTAACTCTGAGGCGTAAATGGCAAGACCGGAAAAAGCCCGCCTGGGCGAAATCCTCGTCCAGCAGAAGCTGCTGACGCAGGACCAGTTAAAGCTCGCGCTCGACGAACAGAAGCGCAGCGGACGCAAACTCGGGCGGGTGTTCATCGAGCAGGGCTTCGTCACCGAGGAAGAGATTTCCGAAGCGCTGGCGAAGCAGCTGCAGATTCCCTACATCAATCTCAAATACTACAACATCAAGCCCGAAGTTACGCAGAAGCTGCCGGAAACGCAGGCGCGGCGCTTCCGCGCGATTCTGCTCGAAGACAACGCGAAAGCGATGAAGGTTGGTCTCGCCGACCCGACCGATCTCAACGCGTATGACGAGATCGCGCGCATTCTGAAGCGCGAGATCGAAATCGCGGTCGTTACCGAATCGCAGTTGCTGACCACCATCGACCGTGTCTATCGCCGCACCGGTGAGATCACCGGCCTCGCGCAGGAGCTCCAGGCGGAACTGGGCGATGGCGCAGTGGACTTCGGCGCGATGGCGGCCACACCCGGACTCGAGGAAGCACCGGTCGTCAAGCTTTTGCAGTCGGTATTTGAGGACGCGACTCAGG
>DASYSI010000375.1:0-4531 GCA_036003485.1 Burkholderiales bacterium
GGCTGAGTTCCGACGAGCGTGACCGGTGCGAAATCTTTCGCCGGGTCGTACGGAAGTTTTTTGAACAAGCTCACGTTGATCGCGAGCCCGCCGGTGGTGCCTACATACATCGTATAGCCATCGGCAGCTGACTTTGCCGCGATCTCGGCTGCGATGATGCCGCTCGCGCCGGGACGATTGTCGTAGACGAGCGGCTGACCGAGGGCACTGGCGAGTTTGTCGCCGACGATGCGCGCGACAACGTCGGTGCTGCCGCCGGCGCCGCCGGTGACGATCACGCGAATGGGTTTGGTCGGATATTCCTGAGCGGCGCCTGGGTTGCTGACGAGTACGGCGAGAATCAGCCAGCACGCATGCGTGTTGTACAACACTGTTTTCCCCTGTATTTTTGAGATCCGCTCTACTCGCCGCGAGGTTCGATGTTCAACATCCGGTCCGAGCGCAGCACGATCTGTTCCGACTTGAGTTTTTGAATCTCCTGCGCGGAATAACCGAGCGTCGCGAGGATGGAATCGGTGTGCTCGCCCAGACATCCCGGCTGCTCGCGCACTGCAAATTCGGCGGTCCGGCCCATTGCTATCGGCAGTTTCGGCAGCTTCAACTGCTGGTCGCCGACGTTCAGATACATCCAACGCTCGCCTTCGTTCAGATGCCTTTCATTGATGAGGTCGAGCGGTGTGTTGACCGGCGAATACGGTACGAGACCTTTATACAGACGCTCCGCAATTTCGTCATAGGTAAATTCCACGACCGCTTCCTTGACGCGTGCTGCGATGCGCGGCTTCTGCGCGCCGCGTTTCCGGTTGCTGTTGAATTCCGTTGAATTCTTCCAGTCGTCGAAATCGAGCGCGTCGCACAAACCCACCCAATGGCGATTGCCGGTCACCGCGATGAATATCTGTTTGGCATCCTTGGTCGGAAAAAGCTGATACACGCCCCAGCCCATCGTCGCGCCCATGCCGCTGCTGCGCGCGCCGCGCGGCGGCGCATTGACACCGGTCATCTGCGCGCCAAGAATGTACTGGCTCACCCAGAACACGATCGTTTCGTAGAGGCCTGCTTCGATGCAATCGCCTTCGCCCGTGCGCTCGCGTCGGTACAGCGCCGACAAAATGCCGATGACGCCGTAGGTTGCCGCTCCGATATCGGTGATCGAAGCGCCGGCGCGCATCGGCTGATCTTTGAGGCCCGTCAGATACGCGAGGCCTCCGGCCATCTGCGCCAATTCGTCCAGAAATGGACGATCTGCAAACGGACCGGGCAGAAAACCTTTGACCGAGCAGTAGATGATGCGCGGATTGACGCGGCGTCCCCATTCGTAATCGAGGCCGAGGCGCTGCAACGAGCCCGGCGCAAAGTTGTCGAGCACGACATCAGATTTTGCAACGAGCTCGCCGAAAATCTTTTTGCCGCCCGCCTTGCGCAGATCGAGCGCGAGATATTTCTTGTTGCGGTTGAACGAATAGAACGTCTGGCCGGAATTCGAATGGCTGCGCGCGGTGTCGCCCGTGTCCGGGTGCTCGATCTTGATGACATCGGCGCCGAGGTCGCCGAGGATGATGCCGCCGCTCGGGCCCGCGACGATGTGGCTTAACTCGAGGACGCGCACGCCCTCGAGCGGCAGGTTTTGGCGGCCGGTCGACGCTTTGACTGCGGGCATGCCTAGCGGGCCACTGCGCGCACGGAGACGGCAGGCGGTGGTTCGGCGGCGGCTTTTTCGTTCGTAAGTGACTCGGGGCGCTGCGGACTGGTGATTGGGCGCGACCACGGGGATGCAGCGCCGCGATAAGCCTTCGGTCCCAATATAAAGTGCCGCGCCTGGGCCAGGGTCTCGATGCGCGGCATATCCATCGGATAGAGCCGGTCGAAATGCGGGCGCGGCCCCGCTTTGGATACAAAACCGTAGAGCGGATGCCCGACGACTTCTTCCGCGAGCCACACGACCTCGATCAGTTTGTAGAGATCGACTCCGGTATGAATTCCCATTTCCTCGAGCATATGCATCAGGTCTTCGGTCGCGATCATCATCGCAGCCTGTCCCATCCCGCAATACGGACAGCCCGCCATGCCGCCGATCGATGTCTGCAGGCGCAGTGTGTCGCTGCTGTCGAGCACGCGCAAAGCAGCGTAAACGGACGCAAGCGCGGCGCCCCTTGCATTGTGCAGATGCAGGTTGAAATCAGTGATGGACGGCCAGCGCTCTTTCACTGTTTCCAGCGTTCGCTCGACCTGATGCGGCAGGTTCCAGCCCGTCGCATCCGAAAACCCGATGCGCACCACTGGAATGCCGGCATCAGTCCACTGTTGGTACATGCGATCGAACATGCTCATCAATTTTTCCGTAGGGACCTCGCCGGTCCAGTTGGAGCCAAAGGCGTTGCTGATCGACATCCCGCCTTCTTTCGCGCCGCGTGCAACCGCCTTCTCGATCTGCTTTGGCCACGCCGCGATCTGCTGCGCCTGCGTGCGGTTCGTGTTGCGCTGCGCGAAAACGTCGCACATGTCGACGCGGGTCGAGTACTCGTGCGCTTTCGGCGACAGCGGCGGCGTGAATTCCTGCGCGCGCTCGAGACCTTTGTCGTTCAGCGCGGTGTAGGTGTATCGAACGCCCGGTTTGGGATGAAACGCCTTGACGAGCTCGTCCATGCACGCCATTTGCGGCGTCCATTTGGGGCTTACGAACGAGCCCACCGCGATTTCCTTGAGGCCGGTCTCCGAAAGTGCATCGAGCAGACGGATCTTGGCTGCCAGCGGAATGTCGGGGCTTTCGATCTGCAGTCCGTCACGCATGCCTTCTTCGGTATGAAGTATTACTGGGTAGCCGCTCATAGTTTCACCTTTGTCGGTTTCAATCGGATGAAATGCTCACGCTTGAGGTTAGATGATACCTTTCAACTCGAGCAGTGGGTAAATTCCGCCCGCCTGCAGCAGATCGAGCAGTTTTGCCGGAAGCACTTTCGCGTTGAGTGCCTGGTTGGTGGTCGCATTGCGCACCGTTCCGCTGGCGAAATCTACCTGCGCGACGTCGCCTTCGGCAAACAAAGCGAAGACGCCCGGGCATTGCATCGCCGGAAATGCATAATTGACGCAGTTGCGGAAGAACAAGCCGTTGATCGATTCGGCGATGAGACAACCGATGCCGAGATTCTTGAGCGAGCGCGCGGCTGGCCGGCTCGACCCCATGCCAAAGTTCTTGTCCGCGATCATGATGTCACCGGGCCGCACCTGATCGACCCATCCCGGACGGTTGGCCCTGAATATCAGCCGCACCTGTTCCGCCTGGCTCAGGTAGATCGAGCCGCTCGGCAGTATCAGATCGGTATTGATATTGGCCGGAAATCTCCACACCCGCGCCTCGAATTTCATGCTCATTGCAGGAACTCGCGCGGATCGGTGATGACGCCGCGGATCGCCGACGCCGCGACGGTCGCGGGAGAAGCCATGAAGATGCGTGCGCTGTCTTCGCCCATCCGCCCCTTGAAATTGCGGGTTGACGCCGTGATGCACGTCTCATTCTCGCCCAGAATCCCCATGTGAGATCCGCCGCATGCGCCGCACGTCGAATTGGTAACGACCGCGCCGGCATTTACGAGTGTCGTGATAATGCCCGCCTCGCTCGCGGCACGATACACGCTCTGCGAAGCCGGTGTGACGATGAAGCGCACGCGCGGATCGACACGTCTTCCGCGCACGACTTCCGCGGCGAGCGCGAGGTCCTCGAGCGTTCCGTTTGCACACGAACCGACGAACGCCTGATCGATGCGCGTGCCGGCCGCAGCGGCGACCGGCTGCGAGTTTTCGATGACGCTGTCCGGAAAGGCCACGAGCGGCTGCAACTTGCCGAGATCGACATTGCGCACCGCCTTATAGCTTGCGTCGGCGTCGGGATAAAAACATTCGAAGTCCGCATCCGTGCGCGCCCTCAACCATTCGACCATGATCTCATCCGGATCGAAAATCGAGAAGTCTGCGGAAAGCTCGGTCGACATGGTGGTCAGTGTCTTGCGCGCGCTGATGCTTAAGTGTGCGAGCGCGGTTCCGCCGTACTCGACGTTCGTGTTGGTATGGTCGCCGTACTGGCCGGCGATTTGCAGAAACGCATCCTTCATCGTCACGCCATTGGGCAATTTGCCTTCGAGCTCGTAACGTATCGTTTCTCCGACGATGAACCAGGTTTCGCCGAGCGTCGCGGCATACACGACGTCGGGCACGCCGACGCCGCGCGCAAGACAATTGAAAACGCCCGCGCTCCCGGTATGCGAATCGCTGCACACCAGAAGCGTTCCCGGCAATGCGTATGCGTTCTCCGCAACCAGCTGGTGGCTGATGCCCTGATCGTAGCCGATGTCATGCACGCGCTGAATGCCGAACTGCGCTGCGAATTCGCGCGCCGTCTTGTGCGTCGCCGCACCCTGCCGGTCGGGGACGGGGGCACGATGATCGAGCACGACGATCACGCGCTCGGGATGGTCGAGCCGCTTGATGTGGCGCCAGCGCCCGGGCACGAACATCGTGTCGACGAATACAACTG
>DASYSI010000376.1:0-7870 GCA_036003485.1 Burkholderiales bacterium
ATGTTGCGGAACGCCTGCGGCAGCACAATCTTGCCCATGGTTTGCCAGTAGTTGAGGCCAAGCGCCTGGCCGGCCGCTACCTGGCCGCGGGGAATCGACTGGATGCCGGCTCGCATGATCTCGCAATAATAAGCCGCTTCGAACAAGGTGAACGTGATTACGCACGACAAGAACGCTCCGACCTGGACTGGCTGGGAGGCGCCTATGATCCAGGCGCCGATGTAGGGGACCAGAAAATAAAACCAGAAGATAACGAGCACCAGCGGCACCGAGCGCATCAGATTCACATAGAGGCCGGCAGGCAGGCCGAGCAGCGGAAATCTCGACAGCCGCATCATGGCGAGCAGCGTACCGAAAATGACTCCGCCCAACATGGCAAGCCCGGTCAGCGTGAGCGTGAAGGTCATTCCCTCCCGGAACAGGTAGGGCGCGGCGCGTTCGATGACTTCGAAATCGTAGCCGGAAGACATCGTCTAGTGTCCGGCGGTGACCTGAGTGGTGCTTCCGATGAAACCGGGAACGCGCAGTTTCCTTTCGACTATGCGCATGAGCATCACGATGACGAGGTTGATGAGAAGGTAGAGCACAGTTGCCGCGGAAAACGCTTCGAACACCTTGAATGTAAATTCCTGCATGGCACGCGCGCGTCCGGTCAGCTCAAGCAGCCCGATCGTGAGCGCGACGGATGAGTTCTTGATGATGTTCAGGAACTCGGAAGTCAGCGGCGGCATCACGATGCGAAAAGCCATCGGCAGCAGAACATAGCGGTAGGCTTGCGGCAGGGTGAGACCGAGCGCCGTTCCGGCCATGGTCTGGCCACGGGGCAGCGACTGAATGCCGGCGCGCACCTGTTCGGCAACGCGCACCGAGGTGTACATTCCAAGGCACAGCACTGCAGGGACATAGGATCCCCACGGCGGCGGCATCTGTTTGATCGCGTCGCCCAGATCCTGCGGCAGGAACTCGGGCAATACGAAAAACCACAGAAACATCTGAACCAGCAGCGGGATGTTGCGAAAAATCTCGACGTAGCCGTTGCCGAGTCGTACTACCCATGGGACGGGTATGGTGCGCAGCGTTCCGACCACGGAACCGATCGACAGCGCGAGCACCCACGCAGCAAGCGCGGTGGCAAGCGACCATACGAGACCGATGACGAGGTAATGAAGCCACGTCCCCGAGCCGTCAGCCGCCATCTGGAAAAAGACGCTCCACTGCCAGTCGTACTTCATCGACGGCCCTCCCGGAAAGAAACGGGGGACTCTCCAGTCCCCCCGCGCGATGCGCTGCCGCTATTTGTAAGAGCTGGGATCGCCCGAGTCGCTGGGATTCGCGATAAGATTTTTAAATTGCGGCGTCATTGGCACGTTGTAGTTAAGACCTTTAGGCGGGGTCGGGCGCGTAAACCATTTGTCGTAGATCTTCATGATCTCGCCGCTCTTGTAGATCGCGATCATCGCGTTGTCCACGACTTTCTTAAACGCAGGATCGTCCTTGCGTAACATGATGCCGTATGGTTCAGGCAACGAAAGCGCATCGGTCGAAATCACGTAATCACCCGGCGAACGCGCCTGCGCAACCAGCGTATACAGCAGGATGTCGTCCATCACGAATGCGACTGCGCGCCCCGTTTCGACCATCTGGAAAGCTTCGGGATGTCCATTTGCCGGAATGATATTCATGCCCATGTTTTTGGCGGTGTTGAGCTCGGTCGCCTGTTTGATATTTGTCGTGCCCGAGGTCGACACGATCGTTTTGCCCTTCAGGTCATCGATGGACTTGATGTTCGATGCTTTCTTGCTCACGTATCGGTTCGCCGTCAGAAAATGCGTGATCGTGAAGGAAACCTGCTTTTGACGCTCGGCGTTATTGGTGGTCGATCCGCATTCGAGATCGATAGTGCCATTGGCCATCAGCGGGATCCGGTTCGCCGAGGTCACGAGCTGGTATTTGACTTCCAGCTTGGGCATTTTGAGCTCATTTTTAACCGCATCGACAATGCGCAAGCACAAGTCGACCGCATAACCAACGGGCTGCTGCTTGTCATCGTAATACGAGAACGGAATGGACGCGTCGCGATGGCCTATGGTAATTGACCCGCTATCCTTGATCTTCTTCAGAGTGCCGGTCAGTTCCTGTGCAGTGGCCGGTGCGGCGCAAATCGCGCATGCAATAAGGCTCAGTAACAGCTTCGCAGTGCATCTCATGTATCTTCTCCCGGGGTTATCGGATTCTGGCGCAGATTTTTTAACGGATCAGCGTAATTTCGTGCACCAATGTATCAATCTAGCCACATGGCCCTGACTTGTCCAGTACCGCCGCGACTGCCCAATCGCAAGGGCCTCATCTTTTGGCGATCCGTGTGTGCGCCCATTTCGCCGCGCATGCCGATTTGCTCCATATGCGTATTCCCGCGCAGTGGAATGCTAACATTTGCCAACGTCGCGGTCGCGACCACTGGGAAAAGGCCTGCGCGTGAGAGTCGGGTTCCTCGAATTGGGCTGAATCACTGAAGGAGACGTCGAGATGAAAGAAAAACTCGAATTCCGGTGGCACCTCTGATGCGCACCGTTCATCACACGATCGTGCCTTACGTCACTATGGACGGCTCGGAGATTCGCGAGCTGATGCACCCCGCCGTGCACGGCAACCGTAACCAGAGCTTCGCGGAGGCGACGGTGCAACCGGGAACGCAGACCGCGCTGCACCGGCACAACATCACGGAAGAGATCTATCACATCACAGAAGGGCAGGGCATGATGACGCTCGGCGACAAGACGTTTCCAGTAGCGCCAGGCGATACCGTCTGCATCGCGCCGGGTTCTCCTCACTGTATCGCAGCTGTCGGCAGCGCGCCGCTCAAGATCCTGTGCGCGTGCTCACCGCCGTACTCGCATCGCGACACTGAATTGCTATAGGCGGATATCCGGCAAAACCCGCGGCCAATGCCACTCGCCCCGGTATCCGCTTGCCGATACGAGATGCGCTCAGTCGGCGTAGACGCCGGCTTTCTTGATGATCGGGCCCCACTGGTCGATTTCGGTCTTGAGTTGGGTGCGCAGCGATTCCGGATTGGCTTTGCTGACCGGCACGGGCTCGGCGCCGAGCTCTGCAAGTCGTTTCTTTAACGCCGGATCCTGGACCGCGGCCTGCAACGCGGCGACGAGCTTGTCGAGCACGGGTTTGGGCGTGCCTTTGGGTGCATAGAGTCCATGCCAGACTACGACTTCGAAATTCTTCAGTCCCTGCTCGGCGAGCGTCGGAACTTCTTTCAATGACGGCACGCGCTGCCGGCTCGTTACGCCATAAACTTTGACGGTACCGGCCTTGATCTGCTGCGTGGTGTTGGTGGTCTGGTCGCACATCAGGTCGACTTGGCCGCCGAGCAGATCGGTCATCGCCGGGGCCGTACCTTTGTACGAAATGGTAGTCAGCTCGGTCTCGATTTTGCTCATCAACAGCAACCCGCACAGATGCGACGCAGCGCCCAATCCGGCATTGGCGTAGTTGAGCTTTTCCTTGTTGGACTTGATATAGGCAAGCAGTTCCTTGAGGTTGTTGGGCGGCAGGGTTTTCTTCCCGATCAGCGTCATCGGCACGTCGGCGACCTGGCCGATGTATTCGAAATCGTTCAAGGTGTCGTACGGCAGCTTGCGATACAGTGCGGGCGAAGTCGACATGCCGATGTGCATCAAGAGCAGCGTATAGCCGTCGTTGCGCGCTTTCGCGACTTTGTTGATGCCGATCGTGCCGCCCGCACCGGCTGAGTTATCGACGACGATCTGCTGCTTAAGCGACTGAGTGAGCGAGACGCCAAGATTGCGCGCCAGCGTATCGGTCGGCCCGCCCGCCGCGAATGGCACCACCAGCGTAATCGATTTCGATGGGTAGTCCTGCGCGCACACGGCGGACGTGCCCGCGAGCGTTAATACAGACGCGAAACGCAGAAATTGGCTAAGCATGGACTTCTCCTCAGAAGTTTTTCTTTAACCCGCCAGCGATTCTGTGCGCTGGTCTACGTCAGCGGCGCCCGATTGCCCAAGCGCTCGGCAAACGTAAAATACAATCTTACGCCATAAAACGACGTGGGTCTGTCTTGGCGCGGCGGCAAGCGCGGAACTCGATGCAGTGCAACAAATTCCCGCACAACACGCGTCTGTACCGTGTCCGGCGGAGCGTCTTACGCCTGCGCCAGAAAGTCCTCGACGATCCCCGCGAGCTGTTGCGGCTGGTCGTGATGCATCATATGGCCGCACGCCTCGAGCGTGGTTTCCCGGAAATCCCTGAATGCTGCCTTGCGCTCCGCGAGCTGATCGCTGTTGTCGGCGTGCCAGCCCGGGGCTTTTGAATCCGCTCCGGAGATCCACAGCACGGGCGCGGTGACGCGCCGCCAGCACGCGAGCACTTCCTCGATGCGGTTGAGCACGGGATTCACAATTTTGTGTTTCGGATCGCTGTTTAGCGCCACTTCGCCCGGCGCGACCTGCTTGGCCCAGTGCTGGGCGAGGAAGCGCGCCTTATCATCGGTGAGCCGCGCATTGTTTTTCTGCAGGCGCTCTGCGACCGCGTCGAACGATGCATAGGACTTGAAACGCGGGGGCTCGCGCAGTTGCGTGAGCCATCGCTCGTAGCGCGCAGGGGCTTTATCGGATTGGATGCGTGACATGCCGAATCCTTCGATCGAAACCAGTTTCGCAACGCGATGCGGCCGGATACCGGCATAGGTGCATGCGATGTTGCCCCCCATGCTGTGCGCGACGAGATTAGTGGGTGTATCGGGTTGATAGATGTCGAGCAGCGCGTCGAGGTCGGCGTAATAGTCTGGAAACCAGTAGCCGTCGCGCGCCCACGCCGTCAGACCGAATCCGCGCCAGTCGGGCGCGATCACGTACCACTCGCGCCGCAGGCAATCGACTACAAACTGGAACGACGCCGATACATCCATCCAGCCATGCAGCAGAAACATTTTTGGCGACTGTGCGTCGCCCCAGGTACGGACGTGATAGCGCAAATTGCGGATCGTGTGGATGTGCGACTGGCTTGGTTTCATCAATAGCTTTCGGCGTTCAGCTGTGCACGAGCCGGCCGGCGCGGCTGGAACACCGCATCGACACGGTGAGAGAGGAATTCAGAATCCGGCTACAGTGAGCCGGCTCTCGCATTTCGTGCGTAATGCAAGCTGGTCGGGCTAACGCGCGGCATTGCGACGCGCAAGCGCATCGTCGAGTCGCGCCTGTGCCGCGGCAACCGCATCTTCGAGGGACTTGATGCGTTTGTCATACGCCTCGTTCAGTCGCGAATCTCCTCTTTTGGCGACGCCGGTGCGCTCGCCCTCCTGCGGCTCGGCGCCGCCCGCAAGCGCCGCGCGTGCGCGGTCGAGGTCCTCCTGTGCTTTTTTGACATCCGCGTCGGCCTTGTCGAAATCTTTTTGCTGCGGGCTGGGCGCAGGCGCGACGACTTTCGGCGGTTCCGCGATATTCGGCTGCAGCGTCACTTCCTTCGACTCCTTTGCCCCGGGCGCGGGTTTGTCGCCATAGATGATGCGTCCATCCGGCATCGTCGAACGAAACACGCCCTGAGCTTGCGCTGTCGCTGCAGCGAGAGCGAAGGCGATCAGTATGGCTTGTCGCAACATGGGGCTCTCCTACGTTTGGATTGACGCAAATTTGTCCATAATTTGACACGCTGTCAAGTCATATCGTTCCAGCGTTTGATGAAGGGTTGTGGGTGCGCGGTCCGTGTCACATTCATTTAACGGTTAACGCGGGAACGCGCGCAAACTACGACTGCGCGGGACACGCTAAAATAACGCTCATGCCTCAACTGCCATTCGTTCACCTCAGGCTGCACAGCGAATATTCGGTGACTGACGGCATCGTGCGCCTTGATGCTGCGGTCGCGGCCGCAGTTGACGACGGCATGCCGGCGCTGGCGCTGACCGATCTTGCCAATGTGTTCGGCATGGTCAAGTTCTACCAGGAGGCGCGCAGCCAGGGCGTGAAGCCGATCATAGGCTGCGACGTGTGGATCGAGAATGCGTCGAACCGCGATAAACCGTCGCGACTTCTGCTCCTGTGCCAATCGCGCGCCGGCTACCGCAACCTGTGCGATCTGCTGACGCGTGCGTATCGCTCGAACCAGTATCGCGGACGCGTCGAGCTCAAACGTGAATGGTTCGCGCCGCCTGCGGGTGATGGATTGATTGCGCTGTCGGGCGCGCATCTTGGCGATGTCGGTCTGGCGCTGCTCGCAGGCAACCAGCCTCAGGCCGCCTCGTTGGCCAAAGCGTGGGCGGCGCTGTTTCCGCAGCGCTATTATCTCGAGCTGCAGCGGTTGCACAGTGCGGGGCCGCACATCGAGAGCTGCGTCGAGCACTCGCTGCAACTCGCTTCGGAATTGAAGCTGCCGGTGGTTGCCACGCATCCGGTGCAATTTCTGCAGCCTGACGATTTCAGGGCGCACGAAGCGCGCGTCTGCATTGCAGAAGGCTATGTGCTCGCCGACCAGCGCCGCCCGAAACGTTTCACCTCCGACCAGTATTTCAAGACTCAGGCCGAAATGGCGCAGCTCTTCGCCGATATTCCGCAGGCGCTTGCCAATACGGCTGAAATCGCCAAACGCTGCAATCTGACGCTCGAGCTCGGCATCAGCAGGCTGCCGCTGTTTCCCACGCCGGATGGCGGCAGCCTCGACCAGTATTTGCAAGACCGCGCTTTCGCCGGCCTCGAGACCCGCCTTGCACAACTGTACGCCGATACGGGAAAGCGTGAGTCCAAAGCTCCCGAGTACCGCGCGCGTCTCGATTTTGAGATCAAGACAATCCTGCAGATGGGTTTTGCGGGTTACTTCCTGATCGTCGCCGATTTCATCAACTGGGCGAAATCGAACGGTGTGCCGGTCGGACCCGGGCGCGGCTCGGGCGCAGGTTCACTCGTTGCCTATAGTCTCGGCATCACCGATCTCGATCCGCTGCGATACAAACTGCTGTTCGAGCGTTTTCTCAATCCAGAACGCGTGTCGATGCCGGACTTCGACATTGACTTTTGTCAGGACGGCCGCGATCGCGTGATCGAATACGTGCGGCAGAAGTATGGCGCCGACAGCGTGTCGCAGATCGTGACTTTCGGCACCATGGCGGCGAAAGCCGTGGTGCGCGACGTCGGGCGCGTGCTCGATTTCGGCTACAACTTCTGCGACCAGATCGCGAAGCTGATTCCGTTCCAGCCGGGACGGTACATCACGCTGCGCCGGCGTGACAACCCGAAGGACGACCAGACGATCTACGCACGCGAAGTCGAGCCGTTGCTCAATCAGCGCGAGGAGCAGGAGGAAGAAGTGCGCGAATTGCTCGAGCTCGCGGAGCGGCTCGAGGGCCTGACGCGCAATGTCGGCATGCACGCGGGCGGCGTGCTGATTGCACCGGGCAAGCTGACGGATTTTTGTCCTTTGTACGCGGCGGAAAACTCGACGAGCTTCGTATCGCAGTTCGACATGAAGGACGTGGAGGCAGTGGGACTGGTCAAGTTCGACTTTCTGGGTCTGACTACGCTGACCATCCTCGACTGGACGCTGCGCTACATTAAACGTCTCGATCCGTCCTCGACCCTCACGCTCGATGCACTGCCGCTCGACGACGCCGAGGCCTACCGCATATTCACGAGCGCCAGAACGACCGCGGTATTCCAGTTTGAATCGCGCGGCATGCGCGACCTGCTGAAGCAGGCGCGCCCCGACCGTTTCGAGGACATCATCGCGCTCGTCGCACTCTACCGGCCTGGACCGATGGATCTGATCCCAGACTTTATCGCGCGCAAGCACGGCAAACGTTTCGATTATCCCGACTCGCGTGTCGAGTCCGTGCTGTCGGAAA
>DASYSI010000377.1:0-2740 GCA_036003485.1 Burkholderiales bacterium
GAAAATTCTCGAAAACGAACAGAGCGTTTTGCTCAAGGCAGCCTGATGCGGTGAGCATGACCGCGAGCTTAAGCATCTTTTCTGTCGTTCCCGCGCAGGCGGGAACCCAGATTTGATTGTGAGTGTGTTTCTGGGCTCCCGCCTTCGCGGGAGCGACGAACTATTTTTCATCAACGCTCTTAGCAACCCGCCGTGCACCTCGCGTTGCCGTCAAACTCCATCGTCCTGCCGCTGATCGACAGATAGACCGGTCCGCGCTTGACCAGATCCATGAACTGCTTCGTGCGCGTGTTGGGCCGCGGAATACCGCCTGAGGTTACGCCTTCATTGGGGTGCGACGCGATGACAGCCGCAGGGCGAATCAGCTCGTTGATCGCGTAGGCGACAGCCTCGGGCGATATTGCATTCGGACCGAGATTCATGACTGCAAGGTTCACCTTGTGAAATTCGCGCACCACCGTCCTCATCTCGGTATGCAGCCCGGTATCGCCTGACAGATAAACCGTAAGACCGTTGGTAAATTTGATCACGTACCCGCTCGGCGTGCCAAGACTGAGGCTTAGATTGTCCGGTTCGAGGTTCTTTTTCGGGATCGCTCAGGAGTTCACGCGCGACGGTGCTGTCGTGCGCAGCATGCACAGTCGTGATTTCCACGGCGCGCGCCGCGTTCGCGACTTTTACCCGCTTCGTGCCTCCCAATTGCATCGTAAATCGTCGGCGGTCGCAGCAGCGAAACCGGATTCTACTTGCGACGCAGTCCGGTAGAAGTCAGACCTGCGCTTGATCATCGCTCCACGGCCTGCGCCACCGCGTCTCCCATCTGCACGGTTGACGCCTTGCCGCCGAGGTCGCCTGTCAGGTACTTAGCTTCCGCGATGACCCGGTCCATTGCCGCGTCGATCAGCTTCGCCGCCGCCGTCGCCTTCGGCTCCTTGCGCGTGCGTCCCAGCCACTCGAACAGCATCTTGCCCGACATGATCATCGCGTACGGATTGGCAATACCCTTGCCGGCGATATCGGGTGCCGAGCCGTGGGTAGCCTGCGCCATCGCATGAGTCGCGCCGACGCACAGTCCCGGCGCAAGCCCAAGACCTCCGACGAGGCCCGCGCCTTCGTCGGTCAGAATGTCGCCGAACTGATTGGTCGTCACCACCACGTCATACTGCTGCGGCTTCATCACGAGCTTCATCGCGAAACCGTCGACCAGCACTTCGGTCAGCGTGCAGTCCGGATACTCCTTTGCCACTTTGCGGCATTCCTCGGCAAACATTCCGCAGACGAGACGGTAGACCGGTTCCTTGTGGATGGACGCTACGGTTTTGCGCGGACGCGTGCGCGCGATCTCGAAAGCTTCGCGCGCGACGCGATTGGCGCCCTTGCGCGTGACCACGCGGGTGCCGATGGAAATCTCGTCGTTCGGCCGGAATTCGCCGTTGCCCGCGACCACGGTGCCGCTCGCCTGCATGCCTTCCGTGACCTCGCGGATGAATACGATATCCACGTCCTTATGGACGGAAGGCAGGTTGGCATACGACTTCACCGGCTTCACGCTGGCATAAAGATCGAAGTGCTTGCGCACCGGCGGCATGATCCAAGTCGGGTCGTTGCGCGGGTACGCATTGTGGCCGATCGGTCCCATAATGAAGCCGTCGGTTGTTTCAAGCGCCTCAACCGTCACCCGGGGCATGGTATGCCCGTGCAACTCGTGCCCTTTAAGACCGATCGGAAGCTCGTGCCACTCGACGTCGAGCCCGACCGCGGCCACCGCGGCCTTCATCACCTTGACCGTCTCGGGAACGACCTCGAGCCCGATATCGTCGCCCAGCAATACGCCAATCTTCAACATTAAATTTCTTTCTCCTCGACTTTATTCGGCATCAAACGAACGCGGCATCGCAGTGCGGCCGGGAATTATTTGGGAAAGCGCCGTAACACCTTCATGCGTTGCGTGGCGTCGCCGGCGAGATGCGTCCAGATGATAGCGTCACGCACGAGTTTGTCGGCGTAAGCATCCATGCCATATCCGGCCGCAGCGTGAATATCCATATTGAGATCTGTAACGCGCTGGATCACATCGCTCGAGAAATTCATCAACAAGATGATATTGGCGCCGCCATAGATCTGCTGATCCATTTCCCACGCGCCGCGCATCACGAACGCACGCAGTGCCTCGGTGAGCATGTGCATCTCGTTCAACTTCAACTGGATCACCTGCTGCTCGATCAGCGGCTTGCCGCCCTGCAACTGGCTCTTTGCGTGCCGCATCGCCAGTTCGCATGCGTCATCGCACACGCCGAGCGCATTGCTCGCGAGCTCGAAATCGCTGAACTCGGTCGCAGGACCGGTGCGCGCTTTGACGCCGCCGTTCACTTCGCCCACGACATTGGCGTGCGGCACGCGCGCGCTTTCGAATATGAGCTCGGCATTCTGGTAGAAACGCCAGCCGCTTTTGTTGAAGGTCTTGCCGAAGCGGAAGCCCGGTGTATCGCGCGGCACCAGAAACATCGTGCTGCCCTGGCGCAGCGGCACATCCGGGTTCGTCCGTGCGTTGACGAAGAAGAGCTTGCCCACGCCGCCGTTCGCAATAAAGCATTTCTCGCCGTTGAGCACCCACTCGTCGCCTTTGCGCTCGGCCTTGAGTTTCCCGCCGGCGCGCGGATCGTCCTCAGGCGGCAGACGATTATCCGAACCGGCATTCGGCTCGGTACTGGCCGAACCGAGCACATAAGTATCATCGGCG
>DASYSI010000378.1:0-6675 GCA_036003485.1 Burkholderiales bacterium
ATGAGAGCAGTTCTCGCATCTGCTTGCGGCGTTGGAATAGAGTATGACGGCGCCGCGGCAAACGCCTAGTCGACATCTCTTGCTTTTTAACGTAGGAGAGCGACTACATTGGCACGCTTGCGGCGCAAGATAGGATCGCAGCGAAGAGCAAACCGCGTGCGGCGAACCGGTTTTCGCTTACACGATGCATTGGACCGGGCGATGGCTCAAAGCCAACGGCGCGAGCGCGCCTGATACGCAGCGAAAGATTCTCCGAACAGCTTCCCGAGTGCCCGTTCTTCGGGTTCGATCTGAAAACGATTCAGATAGAAAACGAATGCCGGGAGCAAGAGAAACACAAGAATGTTCGAGAGATAAACCGCCCACCCGGTCAAAATCAGAAGCAGCCCGAGATACATCGGATTGCGGGTCCGGGCGTAAATTCCCGATACCACCAACGAAGCCGACAGCTCAGGCTTCAGCGGATTGAGCGTCGTTCTGGCGCGTCTGAATGCGATGACACCAAGCGCGGCCGTGACGATCCCGGCGCAAGCAATGGCCGCCGCGCACAGATCGCGCCCCGGGAAAACAAACCCGAACAGCGGCAGCGCGCGCGCAACGAACCACATGAGCGCACCGGTCACCAGTAAAAGTGCCGGAGGCGGAACCCTCAACTCAAGTCCGCGCATGATTATCACTTGACGGGAATCGGATTACGGCGCGCGACCGGAACAGCGGTGATACCGTTTTGCGGGTTTCCTTCGATCAGCTTGTCGGAGTAGGTCAGATAAACGAGCGTGTTGCGCTTCGTATCGACGACCCGCACGATGTGCAGCCGCTTAAACAGGATCGACATGCGTTCGGTAAACACGTCTTCCTGACGCGGCAGCTTGTCGGAGAAGCGGATCTCGTCGCCCACCTGCCGGCACGCGATCGATGCTTCCGCTTTGTCTTCCGCGACGCCGATGGTGCCCGTGATCCCGCCCGTGCGTGCGCGCGAAACATAGCACGTCACGCCCTGCACTTTGGGATCGTCGTACGCTTCCATGACTACCCGGTCGTCTTTGCCGACGAAACGGAATGCCGTGTTGACTTCGCCCACGAGCTCTGCGCGCGCCGGCAAAGAAACCAACATGACGATCAAGAGCTTCAGTGTAAAGCGGATCATTGCCATTGGATGCTCCCGTTGAAAAACCTGCCTCATGATGGACCGCAGAGCCAAGAGTATTCCCGACGAGGTGCGGGAACAAGTTATTGTAGCTGCGGCCGGCTTAAGAATTTGCATCGCCACGGCGCGAAGCGCGCTCGATGCGGACGGAGTAATCTGGGAAAATTCCATTTGATGGGTTTCGCTTAACAAGGATTACCGATGCGCGCACCGTCGCCATCCGCGCTCGCGCGGGCAATCGTGACCGCTGTGATCGCCGTCGTCGCCGCCGCAGCTGTGCCCGGCCTGGCGCAGATCAAGCCAAACTTCCCGGTGAAGCCAGTGCGCGTCGTTGCGGGGGCGTACGGCAGTCCGAGTGACATCCTTGCGCGCACGCTGGGTCCCAAACTAAGCGAGCGTTGGGGGCAGCCGGTGGTGGTGGAAAACCGCGCGGGTGCGGCAGGCATGATCGGCGCAAATATCGTTGCGAAGGCGCCCGCGGACGGCTACACGCTCCTGTTGATATCCGCCCAGTTTGCGATCCTCGCCGTGCTGCAATCGAATCTTCCCTATGACTCGCTCAAGGACTTTGCCGGCGTTACTCAGCTCGGATTCAGCACCAGCGCACTGGTGGTGAACCCGGCGCTTGGCGTCAAGACCACGCAGGAATTCATCGCGTTCGCGCAGGCAAGACCGGGACAAATCTTTTTCAGTTCCGGCGGCGCCGGCAGCAGCACCCATATCAACGCCGAGAGGTTCAGGTATGCCGCAGGCATCAAGGCCGTTCACGTCGGTTTCAAGGGGACGCCGGATGCGCTGATCGAAGTCCTGGCTGGACGCGTGCACTATTGCATCGTGGGTCTTGGGGCTGCGCTGCCTTTCATCAGGGATCAAAGACTCACGGCGCTGGCGGTCAGCACGCCGCAGCGCTCGCCGCTGTTGCCCGATGTGCCGGCGATGTCGGAAGTACTTCCCGGTTTCGGCAGAGATGGATCGCACTCGCTGCTCGCTCCGGCCAGAACGCCGCTGCCGATCCTGGCTCAGATCAGTAAAGACGTCGCGCGCACTTTCGAGTTGCCCGATGTCAAGGAACGGCTGCAGTCCATGGGATTTCATCTCGCGCCCACCACGCCGGAGGAACAAGACCAGATCGTGCGCGCCCAGATCCAGACCTTTTCCGAAGTGGCCAAAATGATCGGGCTTAAGTCCAAATAATAAAAAAGGCGCAACACGCGTGCGCCCGGATTTTTTGCGAAGATTCATTCCCCGAGCCCGCGCCGCCCGGGAAATGAATCTGATATTACTTCGCAGGTAGCCCCATTAGAGTTGCGGCACGCGGACGGGGCTCACGGTCCGGCTATTGACTGTCCATATCCTTCTTGCCCGAGCTTTTATCGCTGGACTTGCCCTGGCTGGAAGATGATTTCGAGCGTGAGCCGCTTTTGCTGCCCGCCTGCGACCGCTGTCCACCCGGCATTTGCGCTTGTTGCTGCCCCTTGTTGCTTCCTGATTTACTGCCCTGTTGATTTGGCATGTGAGTTCTCCGAGTTAGAAAAAAACAGAATGGCACCGTGTTTGGTGCGCAAACATGATCCTCGAAGAAGACGCGGCGGCGGCAGCGGCGAAATCCGATTCATGCGTGAGAACCAGCCTACAGCGGATCACGCAAACGCAGCGCGGGCGAGCACGTCATCCTCAGCATTTTCATCGGTTGCACGCTCGCGCTTGATTCGATCGCGCGCGATGTCCTTGCTTCGAATGTACGCTTGCGTACCGTACGGAGTCTCCGAATTGTTCGCTACGGTACCGTACGCACTGCGGTTTGCATTGTCGAATGGAATATATAAAATTCCAGAACAAGATCGACTTTAAGCACAGCAGTACGTTTTAGTCGGCCCGCGCAATCAATGCGCTTGCACCACAGGTGTCGATCGAACATTGCGTCGAAGTCTAGTAAGGCCGCCCGATGGCCAAAGGCACATTACAGAACGTTCTTTTCCGTTACGCCCTCGGAATCGCGGCGATGTTGGCAATGCTGGCGGTTCGCTGGTACGCGCTGCCGGTACTCGGCGCGCACTATCTTTTGACGGGACTGATCGCGCCGGTGGCTATTGCGGTCTGGTTCGGCGGCACCGGCCCCGCGGTTGTCGCGATGATTTTAGGTTACGTTATAGCGTATTTCTTTTTCCTGGAGCCGGGCGCAGGCGTTTTCGTCGGCAGTTTGCGCGATTATTTCGGACTCATTTCCTACGTGATTCCGTGCGCGATATTCATTGCTTTTGGCCGTACTATGCGTCGAATGGCTGCGGTGCTGGAAACGCAGGCCGTTCGACTCGCTGAGACAAACCACCGCAAAAATCAATTTATCTCGGTGTTGTCGCATGAGCTGCGCAATCCGCTCGCACCGCTGGTTGCCGATCTCGAGATTATCAAGATGACAGGTCCGACGGGTGTCATCGCCGAGTCCGTCGAGAGGATGAAGCGACAGGTCGGTCACATCATTCGGATGATAGACGATCTGCTCGATATGAGCCGCATCAGTCAAAACAAGATCAAGCTCGATCGTCAGCGCGTCGATCTCGTCGATCTGCTCAAACAATGCCGCGAGATGATGCACGCACAATTTGACCGCATGGGGCATCGCCTGATATTGGACCTGCCCGAGCGCGCGCTCTACGCCGACATCGATGCGACGCGCATTTCGCAGGCAATCAACAATCTGCTGAGCAATGCCTCGAAGTTCACCGAAAACGGCGGCCAGGTTCGATTGAGTTTAGGACTCGAGCGGGAACAGGCCGTCATCAGCGTCAAAGACAATGGCCATGGCATCGCACCCGAACGGCTGAAGACGATTTTCGAAATGTTCGTGCAGCTCGATGGATCCGGCAAATGCCGAACTGAGGGTATCGGCATAGGCCTGAGTCTAGCCAGACAGTTAGTCGAGCTTCACGGCGGGAGCATCGATGCGTACAGCGAAGGCCAAGGCAAAGGCGCGGAGTTTGTCATCAGGCTGCCGTTACCTGAGGACCAGAAGCAAGGAGCTGCCGGTGATCTGGCGCCGAACTTTTCGCATGCAGAGGTTGGGAATTTCTGGCAGCGCATCGAGGGTTACCCCCATAGCATGCGCGCGGACTATCAAGGACAGCCGTCAGCCCCCCCCCCCGGGCCCTCAGGATAAGGATCGACGATGAAAAACGACGAAAAATCTTTGGCACTGCTTCAAATGGAACCAGCCGGAAGCGCTACGAAAGTAGCATCAGCAAAAAAACTGAAAGTCGTATCAGACCGGTACGGTTGCTCGATCGCTTATGCGCAGGGCTATCTCGAAGGTGAAGCCCTCCGTACTCGCGGCGCGCCTGCGTCGCATTATGCGCTGGTCGGAATCGATGATTTTGCCGTGGGATTCCGCGCCGGCTATTTCCTGCGCAACCGACGCCGGTCAGTGCCTGTGGCCGCGCTCAACGCGAAGCTCGTCTCGGATTCTTCCGGTCCGGGCGCAGGTTCGATCGTGGAAGAGCTGCCGGTTCTGTTGAGCGCGTCCTGATCCGGGTTGGGTTCAATTAGCGCCGGCTCGCCCATCGAAGCCGCCGCCCCCATTAGCCAAGCGATGGCGCAACCGGCTAGCAGCCATGCGACCACGAGCAGAAAAATTCCCATCGTTACCTCCAGCAGTCGTCTCTTGCACTGTCCACGCGCGTCGAAAGTTCCGGATCGTGTCAGCTTTCGTGAAATTTAAGTTCGCGTTGTAATCGGTCGTCATCGCACAATCGCGTCGACGACGCCGCGTCGAGCACTTCCTGCAGAGCCTCGTACGACATTGGCTTCACGATGTGGTGATGAAACCCGGCGTCCTTCGCGCGCTGTATGTCTAATTTCGCGCTGTAAGCAGTCAGGGCGACGAACATAGTTCTTCGCCTTCTGAGTTCTTCCCGCAACTGCCGTGCTGCCGCGTAACCGTCCATATCGGGCAGTTCGATGTCGTGAATTACGAGGTCGGGCAGCACCGTCGCGGCAAGCCGGATACCATCGCGCGAGGCGTAGGCAACGAAAGCTTCGTGGCCCTGCAGTTTTACCAGCAGCGCCAAAGAATCTGCAGAATCGCGATTGTCATCGACGACCAGGACGCGAAGTGCCCGGTTTGCATGTGCGGTCATAGAGAGCCTCCTCCATCCTTGGCGTTGAGGCGGCCGCACTGGCGTGGGATTGCTCTCGCGGGAGTCCGAGCACCTACTTTGGAAGTTTACTACTTAGTGTTCGCCATGGTACCTAAGACTGTTCGATAACGAACATAGTTCCTACGCTGTGTGCTATAACGCACATAAGAGCCTGTTTTTATTAATTTATATATAATCGAATTTCACCTCCACCAGGTCCAGGTGAAGCGGCACGCCCAGATGCCGGATGTCCAGCGACAGGATGTCGATATCGGACTTTGACCTACCTCTTGGAGAGCACGCGTGCCCGAAACACAACAAGTTTTTACAACGAATCGGCTCCTCGCCGCGCTGCCGCGCAAAGATTACGAACGGCTGCTTCCCGCTCTTGAACCCATCCCGCTCGCTTTCGGTAGCGTGCTAGCGGAACCCGGCGAGCGCATTCGACATGTTTACTTTCCCGTCGACAGCCTCGTTTCGCTGTTGACGATGGTGGATTCCAAAAAAGCGGCGGAGGTCGGGTTGATCGGCTCCGAAGGCATGGTCGGTCTTCCGGTCGCTCTCGGCGTCAACGTTTCTCCGATTCGCGTTGTAGTGCAAGGCGCCGGCACGGCGGTGCGCATGGATACCGCGCGCTTCAACGGCGAATTGCGCAGGAATTTTTCGCTGCAGCGGGAACTGCTGCGCTTTACCCATTCGTTGATGGCTCAGATCTCGCAAACCGCGGCGTGCAACCGATTTCACACGGTGGGTCAGCGACTGGCACGATGGCTTCTGATGACCCGCGATCGCGTGAGATCAAACCAGTTTCGCCTCACCCACGAATTTCTCGCACATATGCTGGGCGTCCGGCGTGTCGGCGTCACACAGGCCGCGAGCGCGCTCCAGCAGCGCAAGCTCATCCGTTACAGCCGCGGCAACATCACTATCCTCGATGAAGCCGGACTCGCGGCCGCCGCTTGCAGCTGTTACGAGGCTATCCGAAAATTCTAGTGGCGCGCAGCGCGGGCGCGCTGCAGGCATAATTACGCGTCACACTATTGACTGATGCCGCATGACCGCTAGCGGAACGACAGGCGTTCTGGCCGAGTGGGCCGCGAATTTCCGCCTCGAAGATGCACCGCAGGCGGTCATCGACCGAATGAAGGCGCTTGTGCTCGACCTGCTTCGCGTCGTCGCCGTCGGCGCACGCCTGCCGTGGAGTCGATCTGCGCGAAAGCTCGCGCTCGACCTGGGCGGCAACGGCACCAGCACCGTTTTACTTTTCGGCGACCGCCTCGACGCGGCGCGCGCGGCATTCGTCAACGGCGCATTTGCTCATGCGTGCGATCTCGACGATACCCACGTCGGCTCGATGCATCACCCGGGCGCTTCAGTCCTGCCTGCGGTCCTCGC
>DASYSI010000379.1:0-13550 GCA_036003485.1 Burkholderiales bacterium
GTCAGTACGAGCCGAACCCAAATGGTAGTTATTTTCATTGTCTCCTCCGAAAAAACACTGCGGCGCATCACCAACCCGGCGCACGTTATCAACTTGTAAGGATACTCTACTGAGGCGCCTGCGGAGGGTCAAGCCGTTACCGAGCGTCGTAAGTGCAAATCAACGCACTCGCTTCGGAGTAAAGCTTTCCTCGATATTGTCATGGAAGTAGCTGCCCGGTGACGGCGAATTCATGAGGCGCCGGTACACTTCTTCCGCAACGCCGGAATACTGTGAAATCCCGCCATTGCTGAACTCGATCTCGAGCACGCGATTGCGCGCGTCGTAGCCGACCGAACGGATGCTGCTCGAATTGACTTTTTTGCGGTCCATGTGTCCTCCGTGTCAAGCGCCAGCGCGCGGATTGCCATCCGTCGCGCCACAGGGCACATGGTAATATGAGTTGCACGCGTCATCAAAACGTCGGCCGCACGCGCGTAATAGGAAGATCAGCAGGAGCCGATCAGATCTTGCTCCAGACCTGGCCGTGGGTCGAAACAAAATATGGAACGAGATAAGTAAGTGCAATCTGGATGACTGCCGCGCGCGTCAGCGGCGCGCCAAACAGCACATCATAATGGTTGATCAAATTAAGCAGAGTGCCGACGACCACCGCTACCCGCAAAGCGAGCGATATCGTCGCTCGCTCGCAGCATCGCGCAAGCTTGCCGCCGCCAGTCATTTGAGCGCCTCGCGCGCAATGCCGTCGAGCAACGTCCCTACTTCGCGCAACGCTTTGATCGACGACGCCGATCCCTGGGCTACGGGCTTACGATACGAGACGTGAACCCGGCCCGGGTCCGCGGGCAGCGCGTAGACCGCGATCGCGTACGGACAGAATGCAATGTTGCGCGGATCCGCCTCCATCGTTGCGCGCGATATGCCCGCGCTGCAAAATTCGAGCACGTCGGCGTGGGTATAAATTTGACGCTCGCGTCCGATATCTTTGCCGGTGCGCTCGAGCATAGTACCGACATGCGCGGTGTAATTCAGCACCAGACCGCGGTTTTCGATCGCCATTACGACGCGATCCCTGATATCGTCGAAACCGCCTTTCACGACATGCGTCGTCACGCCTCCAAAATCGGCACCAGCGGCAACGCACGCGTGGCTCGCCATCCACAGCAGAATTAGTTTCCAATAGTGAATTTTCATCGCATGCTCCCATCGCGCGTTATGGCAGCGGCCGCGGCAAACCCTGCACGGTGGAATTTTTGCATGCGAGCGTCCGCACGCATGCGCTGATTGCTAACTGCTGCCCATCGGGAAAGGCCATGCTCCGGGTATCGAGACAGGAGTCGGCGCTACCGGCGCAGACGCGGGCTGCGGCATGTTTTTTCCGGGTGCAGCCTTTTTCATCACGGCAGGCTTTTTGCGCGCAACGGTTTTTCTCTTTGCGGCAGGTTTTTTCTTCGCGACCAATTTTTTCCCGGCTGCTTTCTTGACCTTTCTCACGACCGCTTTCTTCCTCGCCGCTGATTTCTTCGCAGGCCTGGATTTTCGCGCCGATTGCGATTTGCCCCGCTTCGCCTTGCCTGCGGATTTTCTTTTCTTAGCCATGGACTGCCTCCTTTCGAATATTAAAAAGGCACCGCGCCAAAACGCGGTGAACCCAGCAACGGCAGCCGGCGCAAATCCGGCTGTCTCTGATGCCGCCGCGCGAAACGCGGCGCACGCCGCACCCGCTAGTGCAAAGCCGACTGCGCCTTGCTCGCAAGATCGCGATAGAGCACTTCCGGATCGAGCTTGATGCCGCCTTCCCAGGTCACCGTGTTTTCAACCGGGTCCACTTCTACGCGGTTGAACGTTTCGATGTCCCCGAGCATCCGAAAATACTTGGTGTGCACGAGATCGCCGAGGTAGACGTGGCCTTCCAGCCCGTCGTTAAACCGCAACCACAATGTGTAGTTGTCTTCAGCGCGACATTCGGTGATGGTATGCATGCGTCGTCGATTCCTCGGGTACCTCTTCGCGAGTAAGCTTAATCCCAAGTGAGCGCACCTCCCGTTTGATATTCAATTACGCGTGTTTCGAAGAAATTTCGTTCTTTCTTGAGATCGATCATCTCCGACATCCACGGAAACGGATTGGTCGCGCCCTCGTACGGCAGATCGAGGCCGATCTGCTGGCAGCGGCGGTTGGCGATATAGCGCAGGTACTCCTTGAACATCGGCGCGTTCAGACCGAGCACGCCGCGCGGCATGGTGTCCTCAGCGTAGCGATATTCAAGGTCGACGCCTTTGAGCATCAGCTCGCGGATCTCCGCGCGGAACTCCGGCGTCCACAGGTGCGGATTTTCCATCTTGATCTGGTTGATGAGATCGATGCCGAAATTGCAGTGCATCGATTCGTCGCGCAGGATGTACTGGTACTGCTCGGCCGCGCCGGTCATCTTGTTCTGGCGTCCGAGCGCGAGGATCTGCACGAAACCGACATAGAAGAACAGCCCTTCCATGATGCACGCGAACACAATCAGACTTTTCAAGAGATCCTGATCGCTCTGCGGAGTGCCGGTCTTGAAATGCGGATTGGTCAGCGTATCGATGAACGGAATGAGAAACTCATCCTTCTCCCGGATCGAAGCAACTTCGTGATAGGCATTGAATACTTCGCCCTCGTCGAGGCCCAGACTTTCGACGATATACTGGTAGGCATGGGTGTGGATCGCCTCTTCGAACGCCTGGCGCAGCAGGTACTGGCGGCACTCCGGCGCTGTGATATGGCGGTAGGTGCCGAGCACGATATTGTTCGCGGCGAGTGAATCGGCGGTCACGAAAAATCCGAGATTGCGCTTGACGAGACGTCGCTCATCTTCGGACAGCCCGTTCGGATCCTTCCATAACGCGATGTCACGACTCATCTGGATTTCCTGGGGCATCCAGTGATTCGCGCATGCTGAAAGATATTTCTCCCATGCCCACTTGTATTTGAACGGCACCAGCTGGTTGACGTCGGTCTGGCCGTTGATAATCCGCTTGTCGGCGACGTTGACACGGCGCAATTCGGCGGGCTGTACCGGCGCTGACTTGGGTGCGAGCGCCGCTAGCGCGGCCGCGGTGTCACGCGGCAATGCGCTCGCCTGCGGCGCCGTGCCGGCATCGGCCTGCAGTCCCGCCGCGGCAAAAGCGGCGCCGTGTTTCACGCTTTCTTCAATTTGCAGCATCTAAATCTCCTTTATTGATATTGTGGGTGGACAACGCTCAACCGCCGGCAGTCCCCTGATAAGTGTTGTAGGTGGGAATCCGCTGGTTTTCGTTTTGCTACTGACATGCTTCGCAGTCGGGGTCGAGGATTGAACACGCCTTCGCCGCCTCGCCTTCGCCTGCCGCGGACATGCCGCCATCGCTGGGCACTGCATTCAAGGCGCCGGCTTTGACGGTCGATTTCTCGGCGTGCGTCGCACCGAGCGTGCGCAGGTAGTACGTGGTTTTCAGTCCGCGCAGCCATGCGAGCTTGTAAGTCTCGTCGAGCTTCTTGCCTGAGGCGCCCGCCATGTAGATGTTGAGCGACTGCGACTGGTCGATCCACTTCTGGCGCCGCGCCGCGCATTCGACGAGCCATATTGCATCGACTTCAAACGCGGTCGCGTACAGATTGCGGACCTCGGCCGGGATGCGGTCGATCTTGGCGAGCGTGCCGTCGAAATACTTGAGATCGGCAATCATCACCTCGTCCCACAGGTTGAGCCGCTTCAGATCCTCGACCAGATACTCGTTGGTCACGGTGAATTCGCCCGACAGGTTCGACTTCACGTAGAGGTTCTGATACGTCGGCTCGATGCACTGTGACAGCCCGGTGATGTTGGCAATGGTCGCGGTCGGCGCGATCGCAATGCAATTGGAGTTGCGCATGCCTACCTGCTTGATGCGCGCGCGCAGCGCTTCCCAGTCGAGCGTCGTCGACAAATCGGCTTCAACGTAGCCGCCGCGTTCCTCGGCCAGCAGCTTCAACGACTCATGAGGGAAAATGCCTTTGTCCCAAAGCGAGCCTTTGAATGTCGAATACGGCCCGCGGTCTTCGGCGAGGTCCGCCGATGCCGAGTACGTGGTGTAGGCGATCGCTTCCATCGAGCGGTCGGAAAATTCGACCGCCGCCTGCGAGCCGTAAGGAATGCGCAGCATATGCAGGCAGTCCTGGAAACCCATAATGCCGATGCCGACCGGGCGGTGCTTGAAATTGGAGTTACGCGCCTTGTTGACCGAGTAGTAGTTGAGGTCGATGACATTGTCGAGCATGCGCATCGCGGTGCCGACGGTGCGCTTCAGCTTCTCAAGATCAAGTTTTCCGCTCGCCACATCGAGGTGCGCCGGCATGTTGACCGATCCGAGATTGCATACCGCGATCTCGTCCTCGTTGGTGTTCAACGTAATCTCGGTGCACAAGTTGGAGCTGTGCACGACACCCACGTGGCTCTGCGGTGAGCGGATGTTGCAGGGATCTTTGAACGTAATCCACGGGTGGCCGGTCTCGAACAGCATGGTCAGCATCTTGCGCCACAGCTGTGCCGCCGGGATTTTCTTGAATAGTTTCAACTCGCCCTTCACGGCCTTCTCTTCATAGGCGAGATAAGCGGTCTCGAACGCCTTGCCGAATTTGTCGTGCAGGTCGACCACATCGGAGGGTGAAAAGAGCGTCCAATCGCCGTTTTCCATCACGCGCTTCATGAAAAGATCGGGGATCCAGTTCGCCGTGTTCATATCGTGCGTGCGGCGGCGGTCGTCGCCGGTGTTTTTCCGCAGTTCGAGGAATTCCTCGATGTCGAGGTGCCAGGTTTCAAGGTACGAGCACACCGCGCCCTTGCGTTTGCCGCCTTGATTAACGGCCACCGCCGTGTCATTGACGACTTTCAGAAACGGCACCACGCCCTGCGATTTGCCGTTGGTGCCCTTGATATGGGCGCCCAACGCGCGCACCGGCGTCCAGTCATTGCCGATTCCTCCTGCATACTTCTGCAGCATCGCATTTTCCTTGATCGCCTCGTAAATGCCGTCAAGGTCGTCCGCAACCGTAGTCAGGTAGCAACTGGCAAGCTGCGAGCGGCGCGTCGCCGAATTAAACAAGGTCGGCGTCGAGCTCATGAAGTCGAACGATGACAGCACATTGTAGAATTCGATCGCGCGCGCTTCGCGCTGGGCTTCGGGTTCGTTCAGCGCCAGTCCCATCGCTACGCGCATAAAGAACGTCTGCGGCAGCTCGATGCGCTGGCCGCTTACATGCAGAAAATAGCGATCGTAGAGAATCTGCAGTCCGAGATAACCGAACTTGAAGTCGCGTTTGGCGTCGAGTGCGGCGCCCAAGCTTGCCAGGTCGTAGTTGGCGATGCGCTCGTCGAGCAATTCGGCGGCAACGCCTTTCTTGATCAGCTGCGGAAATACCTCCGCGTAGCGCGTCTTCATTTCAGCCTGCGTGAGCTCCTCGCCGATCGTCTCGAGCCGCAGCGTATTCAGCAGCAGGCGCGCGGTGACATAGCTGTACGCGGGATCTTTCTCGATCAGCGCGCGCGCCGACAGGATCAGGGACTTGCGCACTTCTTCGATCGGGACGCCTTCGTACAGATCCTTAAGCGTGGCCTGCAGTATCACTCGGGGGTCGACGGCCCGGCCCAGACCCTCGCACGATTCCTGCACCAGCACGGTGAGCCTTTCCATGTCGAGCGGGCGTGATTTGCCTTTTTCGGTGACATTGATCAGCGGCTGCGCCATGGGTTGTGCCTGCGCTTCGCGCAGTTTGGCGCGTTCGCGCGCGCGCTGTTCGCGATACAGCACGTACGCGCGTGCCGCTTCGTGCTCGCCGGAGCGCATCAGCGCGAGCTCGACCTGATCCTGAATGTCCTCGATATGGAACGTGCCGCTGTTGGGCTGACGCCGCATCAGTGCGCTCACCACGGCCTCGGTCAGCTTGACGACGAGCTCGCGCACGCGCGCAGACGCCGCTCCCTGGCCGCCGTTAACGGCAATGAAAGCCTTGGTCATTGCGACCGAAATCTTCGACGGCTCGAAGCCGACTACCGCGCCATTACGGCGAATGATCTTGTAATCGCCATAGCGGGATGGCGCAAATTCGGGCGTGTCTTGAGGGATGAAATTCACGCCAGGCGCAGACACAGGAATATGGGGGGTTGGCTGCATGGTGGCTCTCCTTAACCATTCATTTCATTATGTTTTTTACCCGGCGAGGCTTTCTGCCAGGCGGTAACTCCAAAACCACTATATGTTGTGTTGGAAGTTGGAGTTCGAACTAATTCTAGTGTCTAGTTTTGGAGAGTGCAATAGTTTTTGAAACTTTTTTTACTGCCTCGGAATTACTTGCAAAATAGCGCGGATTTGCTTGTTGCAACAGGGAAAATCTGCTCAAAAAATACGCAGCAAAACGCCCGGAAATGGCGTGGAATCTCGGTTCGCGGCGCAACTACTGCGATGCAGCAGGCGGATTAATCAGCGCGAAATAACGCGCCCAGTCGAAACACGGCCCCGGATCGGTCTTGCGCCCGGGTGCGATGTCGGCGTGGCCAACGATGCCTGCGATGGGATACCTGGATTGCAACGCGCGCGTGATCTCGGCGAGCCGATCATATTGCGCGTCCTCGAACGGTATGTCGTCGCTGCCTTCGAGCTCGACACCCAGCGAGAAGTCATTGCAGCGGCTGCGTCCGCGCCAGCTCGATTCGCCGGCGTGCCACGCACGCAGCGCGCACGAAACGAACTGGATAATCTCTCCATCACGCCGGATCAGAAAATGTGACGAGACTCTGAGATCGGCAATCACTCGATAATACGGATGCCGTGCGGGAGCGAGGTTATTGGTGAAGAGATCGATAATGCCCGGACCGCCGAATTCGCCGGGCGGCAGGCTGATATTGTGTATCACCAGCAACTCGACCGACATGTCTTCCGGACGCCGGTCGCAATTGGGGGAGGCAATGTAGCGCGCGCCTGGCAGCATCCCGTCAGAGCCAATCTGCATTTACGTCACCGCTCCGGCGAAGCGTCATGAACATGAAAAACTTCGCGCACAGTATCGGCATCCCTCACGCCGGCTAATTGATACCCAGACGCTCCATGCGATAACGCAGCGCGCGAAATGTGATGCCGAGCAGCTTGGCAGCCGCGGTGCGGTTGTAGCGTGTTTTTTCGAGCGCGCGCAGGATAGCCTCCTTTTCGACGCGGTCAAGATGCTCCTGCAATGGCAGCCCGGACAGATCGCCTGCCGCGATTTCGGCGTCAGTTGCCGCCGGCGGCGTTAATTGCAGGTCGTCTTTTTGGATCTGGGCGTCGGCGCACAGCGCGACAGCGCGCTCGAGAATATTCTCGAGCTCGCGTACATTGCCTGGAAACTGATATTCCTGCAGCGCCGCGAGCGCCGCCGGCGATAGCGCGGGCAAAGCGCCTGCGTTATCACCGGCGGCGCTTTTGCGCAGAATTTCGCACGCCAGTGCCGGTATGTCTTCACGCATTTCGCGCAGCGCGGGCATTCTGAGCTCGATCACATTGAGGCGGTAGTACAAGTCCTGGCGGAATTTGCCATCCTTGACTGCATCGGCGAGATGATGATGCGTAGCGCTGATGATACGCACATCGACGTTTTCTTCGCCGGTCGAACCGACTTTGCGCACCTTTTTTTCCTGGATCGCGCGCAGAAGCTTGACTTGCATCTGGATCGGCAGGTCAGCGACTTCATCGAGAAACAGCGTGCCGCTGTTTGCCGCCTGAAAAAAACCTTCTTTATCCTGCTCGGCGCCGGTAAACGCGCCTTTCTTGTAGCCGAAGAACTCGCTTTCCATCAGGTTTTCCGGAATGGCGCCGCAGTTTACCGGAACAAACGGCGCTTCATTGCGTGGGCCCTTGAGATGCATGAGCCGCGCTGCAAGCTCCTTGCCGCAGCCGGATTCACCGCTAATGTGAATCGGCGCCTGACTGCGCGCCAGTTTGTCGATCATTTGCCGCGTCTGCTGCATCAAGGCCGAATCGCCGAGCAGAACCGGAATATCGCCGGCATCAGCATCCTTGTCGCCGCCTTTTCTCAGCTGATTGGGGCGCGGCAGCTTCAATGCCGAGCGCACCAGCGCGCGCAACTGATTGAGCGATACCGGCTTGGCGAGATAGTCGAATGCGCCCGCCTTCAGCGCCGCCACCGCATTTTCCGCGCTGCCGTGCGCGGTAATGACCGCGACCGGGGTGGTGGCGTAATGCTTGCTCACATGCTCGAGCAGCCTTAAACCGTCACCATCGGGAAGCCGCATGTCGGTCAAGCACAGATCATAGCTGTGCTTCTGCATGAATTGCGTGGCTTCGAACTCATTGGCTGCACAGTCGGTGTCGAGTCCCATGCGCTGCAGCGTGAGGCTCAACAGCTCGCGAATATCGGCTTCGTCATCGACAATCAGAATTCTGCTTTTCTGCATCACGCCCCCTGGCATAGGATGGTGAACTGTGCGCCCGCCGGTGTTTCGATGTAATCGAGCGTCGCGCCATTGGTTTCACACGCTTCGCGCGCAATATATAAGCCGAGACCGGTGCCGCTGCTCACGGTGGTAAAGAAAGGCTCGAACAACTGATTGCGCACCGCAGGTGGCACGCCGAGGCCATCGTCTACCACGTCCAATTTTACGATATTTCCCGCACGGCCTATCACGTCAACCGCGATGCGAATGCTCGCATCCATGCGGCGACAATGGCGTAACGCGTTGCGGCACAGGTTCCACATCACCTGATTCAGGTGGCTGCGATCGAACAGGACTTTAGGGTCGGACGCAAGTTCGACCGCAATCCACGACTGGGGCATCTTCTCGATCTGGCAGAACTGTTCGACGAACGTCTTGAGATAAGCGCCGACCTTGAACACTTCGCGGTGCGCGCGGTCGCCGCGGTTCAACTTCAGCACGTCGTTCACCATGCGGTCCAGGCGCCTGCTGTTGTCGTGAATGATGGCGAGCAGCCGTGATACGGTTTCATTGAGCGCCGGCTCTTCCTGCAATAATTCGGTGGCGTGGCTGATCGCCGACAACGGATTGCGGATCTCATGCGCGATGTTGGCCGTGAGCCGGCCGAGCGCCGCGAGTTTCATCTGCCGCGCCTGCGACTGCACCCGCGTCAGGTCCTCGAGAAAAACCACTGCGCCGACATTGCGGCTGTGGCCCACCGGAACGAAACGCGCGCTCACCTTATTGTTCAGCAAAACCGTAATCATCGGGTCGAAGCCGGCGATCGGATTCCCGCGCCACTCTTCGAGCCGCCGCTCCAGCAAGGGCGAGTATTGTTTCAGACTCAATCGTTGGCGCAATGGTCCGAGCATCTTTTCGGCGCGGGTGTTGTATTGCCGGATTACGCCGTGCTCGTCGACCACCAGCACGCCGTCGTGCATATCCTGGATTACCAGCTGGCTCACTTCAGCCATGCTCGCAAGATCGATTTCGCGCTGGGCCGCAAGCTGCTCGGTTGCGACCAGGTATTTCGCGAGCGTATGAGCGACCCACGCCGTGGTAAAATAGCCGATGCTGAGCAGGCCGGCCTGCACATATTGCGTCGTCTGTCCCGAATAAAACAGCACTTGCACGGTGTGCTCGAGCAATACCGCGATACTCGCAAGCGCGGCGTAGAACAGCGTAAGCCGCCCGCGGGTAATGAGTCCCGCCGCAGCAAGTCCCGACAGCAACAGCAAGCCGAGGCCGCTCGAGATGCCGTCGCTCGCGAACATCAACACTACGATGAACAGAATATCGGCGCCGACCTGCAGACCCAGCTGCAGGTGAAAATAACGACGCGCTGCGATCAGCAGAAAACAAAGCACGCTGAACGTCACATAGCCGGCGCTTACATAAACGAAGAGCTCGAAATTCATCGATCCGAACGCGAGCGAATTGCCGAACACGGCGGTGGTGCCCACCATCAGCAACGCGACGATGAGGCGGTAGCCATTGAAGAAAAAAAGTGAGCGCCAGTACGAATCCGACGGCTCGTGAGGCAGCGCCGACAGGCTTGGCGCAAATTGCAGTGGCGATTGAATAAAACCCATGGCCAAGACAGGAGGTCCGATTGGCGTTCAGCGGTGCTGATTCAGATGGTCTTCGCTGCAGAAGATCTTGCCACCGCTGGCATGGCTTTCGCTGCGCGGCAGGTGTACGCCGCAATGTTCGCAGCGCACCATGTCCTCGGTCACCCGCGTTTGCGGCGGCTGCTTGCGGGTTATCGAGCCGCTATATTTTTTCAGCAACCACCAGGCGAGCGCGAAAATCAGAACGAGTAGGATTAATTTGCCCAAACTAAACTCCGCGATCTGAGTGGCGAAATTTGCACGTGTGACGAACCGGCTCGGCGCAGATCCGGTCTGTCAATGCCTTGATTTCAGCGCCGCTGGTTTTGTCGTCAAACGGTAGGCGTGGTATGGCAGCTCCTTGCTGAACACCCAGGGTCTTTGTCATGGGATTGGTGAATTATATGCTGTGGCGCTTGCAATACAACACCCGGTCCACTTCGTCGATCACTGCCAACACGCTATTAGTCGAATGCAGATCAATACCGCTATACTTGCGTCGCTCCCTCCAGGGTAAATCGAGCGTCGCAATTCAACTTTTAGATCGATATCAACGACGCGTAGGAAACCGCACAGATTGAAACCACACCCATTGGGATTTCGGCTGGAGGCAAAGACTGGCGCCACAATCTGGCGGCCAGTCGAGGACGTCTATCCAGAGCTGGCCGGCAACTCATTCAAGTTCGCAAGCCGGAATGAGGCTGCGGTCGCGAAAGGGAAATTGAAGAACTACCTGAAGATACATCGTCCGAAAGCGAAAGTCCCAATCCGGATTGCGGAAGTGAATTGATCATTCAAGTCTTAGTCTGTAGTATGAATGGATCCTCGATTGAAAACTAAGACGCAGTTCGCTTAGTTCAATCGAAGCAGGCTTGCAGGTGCCTGAGCCGATTCCCTCGGTTAGGTTGAACGGGAAACAGGTGCGCATCCTTTGGACGCAATTCCTGTGCTGCCCCCCGCAACGGTAGGTGAGCGCGGGCGTATCACTAAAGCCACTGTGGATCATCCATGGGAAGGCGATACGCTTCATCTCACAAGCCCGGATACCGGCCTTTAAGCCCTTTGTTTTACATGGCAGGAATTCCGCGGGAGGCGGTATTCGGTCGTGGGCTTGTTTCGCCCTCGTCGGATCTTCTTTCGCAGATTTCCTTGTTTTCAACTTTTCGCGCGTGCGGCGGGCATGCGCAAGGAGATATGGGTGAACGTTCGTTTTCCAGCGAGCCTGGCGGGCCTATTGCTCGTGCATCTGTGTTACGCCGAAGAAGCGCCCCAGGTCGCACCCGAGGTCGTCGTTACCGCGACCCGCTTCTGGGAGCCGGCGCAGGATTTCCCGGTCGGTGTCACGATCATTACTGAAGAGCAGATCAGAAGCAGCACGGCAGCGACGGTCCCCGAGGTGCTCAGGCAATTCCCGGGCATCCATATCCGTGACAACTCCGGTTCACCCAACCAGCAGGTCGATATGCGCGGCTTCGGCATCTTCGGCGATCAGAACACGCTGGTTTTGCTTGACGGCCAGCGCATCAGCGAGAACGAGCAAACCAGCGTCAACTGGGCCGCGATTCCGCTCTCGGCGATCGAGCGCATCGAGATCATGCGCGGCAGCGGCGCGGTGTTGTATGGCGCAGGCGCAACCGGAGGGACCATCAACATCATCACCAAAGCGCCGCAATCCAGCACCAAGAGCGCTTTCCTCAGCGGCGGCTACGGCAGCTATGCGACCAGCGATTATCGCGCCGGCTTCAACCTGGCCGGCAGCAATCTCGGCATGATCGTGAATGGGAGCCATCTCGAAACTGACAACTATCGCGACAACAATCGCCTGCGCCAGCAGAATGCGCAAGCGGACCTGCGCTGGCGGGGTGAGAGCGGCACGCTGTATGCAAAATTTGGTGCCGACGATCAACAGCTACAGTTGCCCGGAGCGCTGAGCGAAACACAGATCGCGGCGAACCGCCGCCAGGCCGCGACACCGGGCGATTTCAGCCATATCTCCGGCGGGTATGCCAATCTTGGCGGAGAGTTCAAGTTCGGCGGCGCCGAGTTTGCGCTGAACGCCGGCTACCGCGGCAAGCAAGCGAACTCGAGCTTTTTTGTCGCGACGCCATTTCGCAATAACATCAGTACTCAAGTGAATGTGATGAGCCTGACACCGCGCGCAAAACTTCCATTCATGCTCGGCGGTATCAATCACACGTTAGTAACAGGCGTAGATTGGGATAACTGGGACTTCGACTCTACAGCGAGCAGTCCGGTCAGTCACCCGCTCGCCGTGCAACGCAACGCGGCGTGGTATTTGCAGAACACCATGGCCCTCGGCGCAGCAACGGTATTATCGGTGGGGGGGCGCGTTCAACACGTCACCTATAGCGTCAACGAATTGATCGGCGGCGCTGCGGCGGCGCGTGATCGCGACCTGCATGCGTTCGAAATTGCCGTGCGTCACAAATTCATGGACGCATTGTCGGTTTATGGCAAGTTCGGCGACAGTTTTCGCGTGCCCAACGTCAATGACAACTTCAATCTTTTTACGGGCGCGATAACTTTGCTGGAACCGCAAACTTCGCACGACCGCGAAGTCGGCAGCGAACTTAAGCTCGGCCGCAGTAGTTACCGCCTCGCCCTTTATCAGATGGACGTGAACAACGAAATTCACCTTGATCCGATCGCGTTCAACAACATCAATCTGCCGCCGGTGCGGCGTTACGGCTTCGAGCTCGAAGCTAAGTGGGAACTGACCGCAGGCTTGAGCGTGTTTGCCAATTACACGCACGCCGTCGCCAAGTTCCGCGACGGCGCGTTCGGCGGCGTCAGTCTCGTGGACAAGGATGTGCCGCTGGTACCGCGTCAAGCTGCGAATCTCGGCGCATCATGGGAGTTCATGCCGCGCACGCGCCTCAATGCGGTCGTCAATTACGTCGGCGAGCAGTTGTTCGATGCCGACGAAACCAACACCTTCGGTCGCAAGATGCCGAGTTACACGTTGATTGATCTAAAGCTCAACCACGAAACCGGCGGGTGGTTGTTAAGCGCGGGCGTGAAAAACCTTTCCAACCAAAGGTATTTTTCCTACGGCGTGGTTGCTGCCGGATTACCCGAGTTTTTCGCCTATCCGGCTGCTGAACGCTCACTGTTCGTTTCGGCGCAATACACTTTCAAGTAGGCTCTCCCCAAGCATGAACAAGGAATGGTTGATGAGAGCCCGTTGGATGAAGGCCGCCGGCATGAGATAATTGGGTTGTGCCTACGCGCGCATTTTGCTGCGGACCCAATCTCGCACACAGGCTTATTGAACGGAGCCGTGTACGAATCGCGGTACAGTGATGGAGGAACGACAAATGAAATACGGCTTGATAGTGGCTCTGATTGTATTGGCCCTGGTGGGGCGCCTGATTCCGCATCCCGATAACTTCACCCCGATGCTTGCGGTTGCACTTTTCGGCGGCGCGATGTTGCCGGGGCGCACCGCGTACTGGGTTCCG
>DASYSI010000380.1:0-7950 GCA_036003485.1 Burkholderiales bacterium
CTCGGGGACCGCGTCGAGTTTCAACTGATCGGCGACGTTCTTGCGCTCGGACGTCAGTCGGGCGACCTGCTGCCGATGGTCGAGCGAGGGGAATTATCTCTCTGTTACATCTCAACCGTGCGCTTCACTCACGCCGTTTCCGAATTCAGGCTGCTCGAGATTCCGTTCGTCGTCAGTAACCGCAACACTATCAACCGCGCGCTCGATGGAAAGTTGGGCGATCAACTCAAGCGCCGCGTGCGCGACACTTTGCCGGTTCGCGTGCTGGGCTTTTGGGACAACGGCTTCCGCCATCTTTCGAACCGCGTGCGCCCGATCCGCACGCCCGCCGATTGCCGCGGCATCCGCATCCGCACGCAGATGAGCGAATCGCACGGGGAAGTTTTCCGCGCGCTGGGTTTCGAGCCGGTTGCGGCAGACATCAAGGAGTTTATCGAGCAGATCGACGGCGGAAAATTTGAAGCGCAGGACAACCCGCTCACCAATATTTATCTCTTTGGAATTCACAATCATCATCGTTACATTACGCTCAGCGGGCATTTCTACGGCGCGAGCGCGCTCACGTGCAACGAAGCGCACTACCAAAGCTGGCCGCGGGAAGTGCGAAATGTGGTGGATACGGCGGCCGTCGAGGCGACGGCACTGCAGCGGCGTTTGGCGGCGGCGCAGGACGCCGAAGTGCTCGCAAAGCTCAACCCGCGCGATAACGAAGTCGTCGGTCTGACCGCGTCAGAGCGCCAGGCATTCGTCGATACGGTCGAGCCTGTGCTTGCGAAATACCGCAGGGAGCTCGACCCGAAGCTCTTGATCGATGCGCTCCACAAATAACAAACCCCGCCAGAAGCGGGGTCTGTAATGGAGTATCGAAGGGTCAGGCGCGTCTGCGGCGCAGCGATACCAAACCGGCGCCCAGTCCAAGCGCCAGAAGACCGAGGGTCCCGGGCTCTGGCACGACGAGAAAGCCGCGGATCTCGCCTCCTGGATCAATGCTTGAGTGAATATTCAGGTAGGTCTCTCCATTGAGTAACCCGCCGATCAGGAGCGCCTCGGCAGCCGGCACACCGCCAATCGCTGGGACGAACGCCGGGTTGTATGACGATGCCTGCGTCAAATCCAGCGTAATCTCGAAGGTTCCGCTTCTGACACCGTCAGGAAAACCGAGGAATTGCGGCGTTGTGGTGGCGACACCAGCATTTACGCCGGTCAGAAATGGGCTCGGTAAGCAGCAGTGGATGTGCGCAGCCGTAGTTCCCGTTCCCGATAAGAGCAAGCCGGAGAATTCGATGTGCAAAAACAGGGTTTGAGCCACCGTATCGAGTAGGGCGTTGGCAAAGCCGGTTCCAGGCGAGAGAACTGGGGGATTTACCTCGTTTGAACCCAGAAGAGTTGCATGCAGTTGGATTATGTTGGGGCGAGCGAGCGGAGCGAAAACTAGCATTGCTGCGGCCAGCGCTAGTACAAATCGCGAGCGTTTCATCTTGGTCCCTCCTCTTAGGGTCCCCCGACCCAATCCCTGATGCTCGAAGCAATAAACATGCTTAGTTTGCAACCGCTTGTTTTTTTATGGCTATCGCACACCTCGTCAATCGGTCCCTATGCGAGTGTAAAGATTACCGACACTTTTATCGATTTTTGCCGCTCCCGGACTGCCGAAAATCCCCATCGCCGACGCAAACTACATGTGATTCAACGCCTTAGCTATTGAAGTGACCGCTGTAAAAAAACCCGACACGAAAATACAACTTTGACACTGCGCGCTAAGAGGCTCCGTCGAAAACGGGTCCATGCGTAACACCAACCTGCGGTTTACTCAGCGCCATGGGCGTCAGCTGTCATAGTTTGCAACGCCCGCAAGCCGTCACTCGGGCTTGATGCCCGCGTGAGCCGCCACCTTCTGCCATTTTTCGATTTCCGATTTGATGTACGCCGCGTGCTGCTCGGGCGTATTGCCGACCGGATCGGCGCCGCGGTCGATCAATTCCTTGCGCACGACCGGATCCTGCAGGGCTTTCACCAGCGCCGAGTTGAGTTTTTCGACGATAGGCCGCGGCAGGCCGGCAGGGCCAAGAAAGCTGAAGCCGCTGCTCACGACAAAACCGGAGACGCCGCCTTCCTGCATGGTCGGAACATTCGGCAGCGACGGCGAGCGCGCTTCACCGCACTGCGCGATCATGCGCAGCTTGCCCGCGCGCACGTGCTCGATGACGACCGGGATGCTCGGAAATGAAAGTTGCACTTGACCCGCGATCAGATCGATCACGCCGGGGGCGATGCCCTTGTAGGGCACGTGCACGAGCTTGAGGCCGGCCTGCGCGTTGAGCAACTCACCGGCCAGATGACCGACGGTACCGGGACCTGAGCTCGAATAAAAAATCTGATCCGGTCGCGACTTGGCCAGCGCGATGAATTCCTTCACGTTTCGCGCCGGCAGCGAGGGGTGGACGACCACGGTCGCAGGTATATCGACGACGAGCCCCAGCGGCGTAAAGTCCTTGACCGCATCGAACGGCAGTTTCCTGATCAGCGCCGGATTGATTAAAAAGCTCGCGGCGACGATGGCGGTGGTATATCCATCGGGCGCGCTTTTCGCAACCATCTCGGCGCCGATATTGCCGCCCGCGCCCGGACGGTAATCGACGACCAACTGCTGGCCCAGTATTTCACTCATCTTGGGTGACAGCAGGCGGAACACGATGTCGCTGTTGCCTCCCGGCTGATTGGGATTGATGACGCGGATGATCTTGCTCGGATAAGTCTGTGCTGCGGCGTTACAGAAAACGAATCCCGATATGACAGCCACGGCGGTCAAAGCGAAATGGAACGATCGCGCACCGGTTTGCATTGCTTCCTCCTCTAAGGCAGCCATCAGTCCGGTCGGCCGCAAAGATTATTGTGCTTGAATTTTCGCCGCGCGAACGATCTCAGCGTAGCGTTTGATGTCAGCTCGAAGAATCTTTTGAAATTCCGCGGGACTGTTGCCGGCAGGCTCGTAACCTCCGGAGATGAAAAACTCGCGCAACTTAGGCTCCTGCAGGGCCTTCGCAATTTCAGCGTGTATTCGATTTACGATTGCCGCGGGCGTGCGCGCAGGCGCGAACCACGCATGCCAGCCGGTATCGTAGACAAATCCCGGAAGACCCGCTTCGGAGATCGTGGGCACGTCCGGCAGTGACGCGAGGCGCGCCGCGCCGGTAAAGCCGAGCGCGCGCAGGCGCCCGCCTTTGACATGCGGTATGGCGACGATCGCCGCGGGGAAGTGCAGATTGACTTCACCTCCCAGAATCGCATTGAGCGCCGGTCCGCCGCCTTTGTAAGGCACGTGCAGCAAACGGATCCCGGACTTAAGACTGAAAAGTTCTCCTGCCAGATGTTGACCGTTGCCGATACCCGCCGAGCTGTAGCTCAGCGATTTTTCCTTGGCGAGCGCGATGACCTCCTTCACCGAGTGCGCCGGCAGCGAAGGATGAGCGACGAACAAGTATCCGAGCCCATTGATGTAATTCGTGATCGGAACAAAATCCTTCTCAGTATCGTAGGGCAGATTTTTGTACATCGCAGGGTTGACCGCGAAAGCAAACGACGTGCTCATCAGCGTATAGCCGTCGGGCGGAGCTTTCGCGACGATATCGAAACCGATGATGCCGTTCGCGCCGCCGCGATTGTCGATCACTATCGACTGCCCGAGCTGGCTCTCGAGCTGGCGCGCCAGCACTCTGGCGAAGGTGTCGACATTTCCTCCCGGAGGAAATGGGAGAACGAGGCGGATGGGATGATCGGGATACGCGTGCCCCGCGGCCGCTGGGCTTTTGCCGACGGACGACGCGCTTTGTCCGAATGCGGTGCTGCCTAAATTGAAAACCAGACAGACGAGCAACACAATGAGTGAACGCGGCATGTTCATCTATTCTCCGGTTTTTCGATCGTCGACTTCCACACCCGGCGCCGCGCGCCACGCTCTCCCGGAAGGCGAGGGCACTATAGACCGCTTATTTGGCGAGACGTCTGGCGGTTCGCATCCGTTGCACGGCATCGTTCGCGAGGTGAGTCCAGATGATCCCATCGCGCACGAGCTTGTCGGCACCCGCATCCATCGTGTAACCCGCGCCGCTGTGGATATCCATATTGAGCTGCGTCACTTCCTGAATCGCGTCGGACGAAAAATGCATCGCGAGCCCGGGATTGGTCGTGTGCATTTTTTTATCGTGTTCCCACGCAATTCGCATCACGAACGAACGCAGCGCCTCGGTGAGCATATGCATGCGGTTGAGCTTGAGCTGAATCTGCTGCTGCTCGAACAGCGGTTTGCCGCCCTGCGTTTGCGTCCTGGCATGCCGCAATGCGGATTCGCACGCGGCATCGCAAACGCCGAGTGCATTGGAAGCAAGCTCGAGGTCGCCGAAAAGATCTCCGCCTGTTGTATCGTCGCTGCCTTTCTTCACGCCTCCGTTTACTTCGCCGACGACGTTCGCGTGCGGCACGCGCGCATTTTCGAAAATCATTTCCGCGTTCTGATAAAAGCGCCAGCCGTTTTTGTTAAAGACCTTGCCCGAGCGGAAGCCGGGCGTATCGCGCGGCACGAGGAACATCGTGGTGCCCTGCTTGATGCCGACGTCGGGATTGGTGCGCGCGTCGATGAAGAAAAGCTTGCCTACGTTCGCATTCGCGATAAAGCATTTCTCGCCGTTCAGAATCCACTCGTCGCCCTTGCGTTCAGCCCTGAGCCGGAAACCCGCCTTCGGCGCATCGGCCGGCGGCAGGCGGTTATCCGAGCCGGCATTGGGCTCGGTTATGCCCTTGCCCATGACGAAAGTGTCATCGGCGAGGAAAGCCTTGAGGAAACGCTCTTTCTGTTCGTCGCTGCACACCGCGGAGATCAAGTGACTCCATTTCCAGTTTTGGCTGAAAGCCTTGGACATCGCGCTGTCACCCCGCGCGAGCTCGGTCATCACCAGCGACTGCGTCACGAAATCGGTGCCTTCGCCGCCGTACTGTTTCGGTACCGCCATCGTGCGAAAGCCGAGCTTCGAGCCCTGCCTGATGATGTCCCAGTCCCATGTTTTGATCGGGTCCTGAATGCGATCGCGTTCAAGCGATACCGGACGCAGGACTTCTGCGGCAAATTTGCGCGCCTTCATCTGCCATGCGCGCTGTTCTTCAGTGAGCGAAAAATCCATACGGACTCCTTGGTATCTTTAACGACGGTAGCCTGCCACGCCCTCGGCGATGCGCAGTTTTGCGTCGCTGTTGCCGTTGCCTGAATGCAGACAGATCAACGCGTCGCGAACGTATTTGTGCATCGGCATGTCGCGCATGACGCCCATTGCGCCAAAACACTCGGCGGCATCCAATGCAACCTGGTGAACTATCTCGGAAGTAAAGACACGCGCCACGGTTTCGAGCGGAAGACCCGACAGGCTGCGATCGGCGTAAACATCCGGATGATCCGATGCCCACGCCGCCTGCCACACCGTATTGCGCGCCACGTCGAGCTTGATGGCGATCTCGGCCAAGAGCGTGCCGATCGCCTGATGCTCGATGATGGGCCGCCCGCCCTGAATTCGCAGTTTTGCATAGTCGATCGCAGCTTCATACGCGGCGCGGCCGATTCCAAGGTTGAGCGCCTCGAACTGCGGTATGCCGCGCCCCACGACGTCCGTGCCGATTGGACTTGCGCCTTCCGCGCCCAGCAAATCAGCCGCCGCTATCCGGCAGTCCTTGAACACGAGCTCACCGCGCGTCCCGTGATACCACGCGCTTGCTGTATCGTGTTCCTTGATCGTGAGACCCGGTGTGCCGGGCGTGACCAGAAGCGTGCTGACGCCATTCGCGCCGGAAGCATTAGGGTCGGTTCTGACCTGAACTGCGATGAGCTTCGCGAGCGGTGCATTGGCGACGAAGTTCTTGATGCCGTTCACGACCCAGTCGCCATTGCTCTGCCTGGTGGCAGTCGTTTTAACGGCCACTGCCGTACGCTCGGGGCGATGGTAATGAATGCCGAGCGCGGAATCCGCTTCGTTGTCGGGCTCATGGTCCGCCCACGCGAGGTGATAGCGGTCATCCGCCAGAAACTGCGGCAGGAAGCGTGCGCGCTGCTCAGGCGTCATCGCCTGGTCGAACAGCTTGTGGCCCAGCGTGGAAGTCTCCGCGAGCACCGTTGCGAAGTCTACGTCGCCCGCTGCGAGCTCCTCGGTCACGATGCACGAAGTCAGATTGTCGACGCCGGCGCCGCCCAGCGCTTCGGAGAGCGACAACGTGCGCAAACCCATTTGCGACGCTTTGTCGAATATCTCCGGCGGAAAACGCCGATCTCCTGCTTCCAGCCGCGCTGATTTGAGCGCGATGGGTTTGATCTCCTGCGCGACAAAATCGCGTACCGTGTCGCGGATTTCAAGCTGTTCGGCGGTGAGGTGAAGATTGTACATAGGCGTCAGTGTCCGGGGGTTATGATTAGATTAGGGAAGGTCTGAAAAATCCCACCTCCGTCGTTCCCGCGTAGGCGGGAACCCAGGGGATTCAAATATGTGTGGATGCCCGCCTGCGCGGGCATGACGATTAATCAGAGATTCCTTAGATTGGTGCTGTCGTTGTTTAGGTATTCGATCCAATCGAATTCGCGCCGGTAATCTACAGGTTGCGCGGCCCGATCGAACAACAGAATCGTATGTGTTGCCTCAAACCCTTTCGATGATCGCGGCCATGCCCTGCCCGCCGCCGATGCACAGGCTGACGAGCGCATAGCGGCCGCCGCTGCGCTGCAACTGGCGTGCAGCGGTCAATGCCAGGCGCGCACCCGAGGCGCCGAGCGGATGGCCGACTGCAATCGCGCCGCCATTGGGATTCACGCGGCTGTCGTCAAGCGCGACACCCAGCCCCTTCAGGCACGACAGCACCTGTGCCGCGAATGCCTCATTGATTTCGATGATGTCCATGTCCTTGATGGTGAGGCCCGCGCGCTCGAGTGCTTTTTTCGATGCGGCGACCGGGCCAATGCCCATGATATGCGGAGGCACGCCCGCTGAGGCGGTGGCGATGACACGCGCGATCGGCTTCGATCCCGCTTTTTCACCCGCGGCGAGACTCGCGACCATCATCGCGACCGCACCGTCGTTGACTCCGGACGCGTTACCGGCGGTGGTGACACCGCCTTCGTATAACGGTTTCATCTTTGCCAGCGTGTCGAGGTCGGAATTGGCGCGCGGATGTTCGTCATCGGCCACCGGCGGCACAGCGCCTTTGCGGGTCGGCGGCATCTCGAACGGCGTGATCTCGCCCGCGAAAAAGCCTTCGCCTTTCGCGACTGCATATTTCTGCTGCGAGGCGAGCGCGAATTTGTCGGCTTGATCGCGCTTGATGTCGTACTCGCGAGCGAGGTTGTCGGCGGTCTGCGGCATCTGGTCATCGCCAAAGCGTTTGACAAGCTTGGGATTGGAGAAACGTGGCCCGATCGTGCTGTCGTAGATGCGCATGTCGCGTCCAAACGGGTTTTCGCTTTTGCCGAAAACAAACGGCGCACGGCTCATGCTTTCGGTACCGCCGACGAGAAACACCTCGCCCTCGCCTGCGGAAATCGCGTGCGCGGCATAGACGAGCGCTCCGAGTCCGCTCGCGCAGTTTCTTTGCAGCACGGTGCCCGGCACTTCGATCGGAAGATCGGCCGCAAGACCCGCATGGCGCGCAACGCACCGGCTGTCCTCGCCGGCCTGATTGGCGCAGCCGACGACTATGTCCTCGATCTGCTCGGCCTTGAATGCCGTCTTCGCCATGACGGCCCTGATTGCTCCGGCGAGCAGATCGTCAGGCCGCACTTTGGCAAGCGTGCCTGCATAACGCCCAAACGGAGTGCGCAGACCTTCGTAGATATAAGCGTTTAACATTTTGAATTTCCTTCAGTCGTCGATCAGGGTTCAGGGGTAAGCGCCGAGACACTGAGTCTGGCGCGACGCGTGAGCC
>DASYSI010000381.1:0-26969 GCA_036003485.1 Burkholderiales bacterium
ATACGCTGCCGGACGATCCGTGGCACAAGTACTACGTGATTCCGGACTGGTTGAAAAAGCTGATCGATGAGGGTGCGCTGGGGCAGAAAACCAAACGCGGCGTCTATCAGAAGGTCGGCAAGGATATCCAGGTGCTGGACCTCAGCTCTGGCGGCTACCGTCAATCGGCGGGCGTTGCGGACGAGAAGATCGAGGCACTACTCAAGCTGAAGAATCCGGCCGAGAAATTCGCGCAGCTTCATGCGATGGGCGATGCGCAGGCGCAGTTCCTGTGGTCGATATTTCGCGATACGTTTCACTATTGCGCAGTGCATCTTGGCGCGATCGCCGATAACGCGCGTGATCTCGATTTCGCGATTCGCTGGGGTTTTGGCTGGAACCAGGGGCCGTTCGAAATCTGGCAGGCTGCGGGGTGGACGCAGATCGCGCAATGGATTAGCAGCGACATTGCAGCAGGAATGACGATGGCCAGAACACCGCTGCCCGCCTGGGTGACCGAAGCGCAGCGCAGCGGCGTGCACGACGCGCAAGGCTCGTATTCTCCGGCGGCGAATGCCTATATCCCGCGCTCGACGCTGCCGGTCTACCGGCGCCAGTTGTTTCCCGACCGTTTGCTCGGCGAGCAGGCGCAGTACGGCAATACGATATTCGAGACCAGCGCGGTACGTTGCTGGCATACGGGCGACGACATTGCGATTGTCAGCTTCAAGAGCAGGATGCATGCGATCGGCGGTGACGTGCTCGACGGTGTTTTGCAGGCGCTCGACGAGGCCGAACGCAACTACGCGGCGCTCGTGATCTGGCAGACCGAGCCCCCGTTCTCGGTCGGCGCCAATCTCAAGCCGCCGCCTGCGGGCGGCGGCCAACCGGACAAGCCATCCGCGACGGGCCGATTTTTCAAGCAGTTCAAGCGCGCGGCGCAATCAGCGGTATTGAAGGCGGCGTATGCATTGAACGTTTCAGAACAGGTCATGGCCGGAGAGCTTGCCAAAGTCGAAGCGCTGGTCGAGCATTTCCAGGTCACCACCCAGCGCCTCCGGTATTCAATGGTGCCGACGGTCGCGGCGGTCGACGGATTTGCTTTCGGCGGCGGCTGCGAGTTCGTCATGCACTGCGATCGCGCGGTCGCGGCGCTCGAGAGCTACATCGGGCTGGTCGAAGTCGGTGTCGGGCTGCTGCCGGCGGGCGGCGGCTGCAAAGAGTTCGCCTTGCGTGCCGCGCAGGAAGCGAAAGGCGGCGACGCGTTTCCGTTTCTGCGCAGGTATTTCGAGGCGGCTGCGACGGCGCAGGTCAGTCGCAGCGCCGAACATGCGCGCGAAATCGGCTACCTGCGTCCGACCGATCGCGTAGTAATGAATCGTTTCGAATTGCTCGCCATTGCAAAGGCCGAGGCGCGCGCGCTGGCCGAAGCCGGCTATCGTCCGCCGCTCATGCCGCGCGATATCCCGGTGCTCGGACGATCCGCCGCCGCGACGATCAAGGTCTACATGACCAATATGCTCGAAGGCAAATTCATCTCGGAGCACGATTATCTGATCGGCAGTAAAATTGCCGAGGTCATGTGCGGCGGCGGCGTCGAGGCCGGCAGCCGGGTCGACGAACAGTGGCTGCTCGAGCTCGAGCGCAAGCATTTCATGGAATTGCTCGCGACGCAGAAGACGCAGGAGCGCATCGAGCACATGCTGAAGAACGGGAAGCCGCTGAGAAACTAGCGAGGAGTGAAGCGTGAGGCGTGAGGCGATTAGCTCGGGACGCGCGCTTGTAGCAGTTTGTCCTCACGCCTCACTCCTCACGCCTAACGCCTAACGCTTCAATGTCCGGAGGGTGCCGATGACCAGACAAGTTCAGGACGCTTACATCGTTGCCGCCACGCGCACGCCGGTCGGCAAGGCGCCGCGCGGCATGCTCAAGAACGTGCGTCCCGACGACATGCTGGCGCACGTGCTGAAGGTGGCATTGAGCCAATGCCCGGGACTCGACCCGCATGCGATCGAAGATGTCATCGTCGGCTGCGCGATGCCGGAAGCCGAGCAGGGCATGAACGTCGCGCGCATCGGCCTGCTGCTCGCAGGGTTTCCCAATACCGTACCCGGCATGACGATCAACCGCTTCTGCTCATCCGGCGTGCAGGCAGTGGCAATGGCCGCCGACCGCATCCGGCTTGGCGAAGCTGACGTGATGATCGCCGCCGGCACCGAGAGCATGAGCATGGTGCCGCTCGGCGGAAACAAGCCGTCGTTCAGTCCGGCAATGTTCGAGAACAACGAACATATCGCAATCGGCTATGGCATGGGTATTACCGCCGAGAAGGTCGCGCAGCAATGGAGCATCAGCCGTGAGCAGCAGGACATGTTCGCGGCCGAGAGCCATCGCCGTGCACTGCGCGCCACCGATAGCGGCGAATTCAGAGACGAAATCACGCCGTATAACATTGTCGAGCGCATGCCGAATCTCGAAACGCGCGAGGTTTCCGTGAAAGAGCGCGTGGCAGCGGTCGACGAAGGCCCGCGCCGCGACACCTCGCCCGAGGGTCTCGCTCGGCTGCGGCCGGTTTTCGCCGTCAACGGCTCGGTTACCGCGGGAAACAGCTCGCAGACTTCGGACGGCGCGGCAGCCGTGGTGCTGATGAGCGAGGCCGCGATGAAGCGCTTTAATCTGCCGCCGTTGGGGCGTTTCATGGGTTATGCGGTTGCCGGCGTGCCTCCCGAGATCATGGGTATCGGACCGATAAAAGCGATTCCGAAAGTGCTGCAGCAGGTCGGGCTCAAGCTCGAAGCGATCGATTGGATCGAATTGAACGAGGCGTTCGCCGCGCAGTCGCTGGCGGTGATCAAGGAGCTCGAATTGAATCCCGCGAAGGTCAATCCGCTCGGCGGTGCGATCGCGCTCGGCCATCCGCTCGGCGCGACCGGCGCAGTGCGCGCCGCGACGCTGATGCACGGCATGCGCCGGCACAAAAATAAATACGGCATGGTCACGATGTGTATCGGAACCGGCATGGGTGCGGCAGGGGTGTTCGAGGCGCGGTGATTTTTTAGAAGCGCGCGCCCCACCAATGACAAAACTTTTTTTTGGCGCACTGTTGTTCGCGGGTTTCGCGCTGTGGGCGCCGGTTCATGCGGTCGAGATCGAAGGCGTCAAGATCGACGACAAGGTCACGCTGAAGAAGGGCGGCCCTGAGCTCGTGCTAAACGGCGCCGGCGTGCGCCATAAGTTCGGGTTCGTGAAGGTCTATGTCGGCAGCCTGTATCTGACCCAGAAGAAGACCGAAAATGAGGCAATCTTCGCCGATCCCGGTGCCAAGCGAATCACGATGCATATCCTTGCGGACGAGGTCACTGCGCAGGACCTGATCGCATCGATGAATAATGCGCTGGCTGCCAACCTGGTGCCGCATGAGCTCGCGCTGCTCGAAAAACGGATCCGCGATCTCAACGCCATGATGAGCTCGCTCAAAGTCATCAAAAAAGGCGGCGTGATACGACTCGATTACATTCCGGGAGTAGGCACGCACGTGATCGTCAACGGCGCGGACAAGCTGACCATTCCCGGCGATGACTTCTTTAGCGCGCTGCTGCATGTCTGGATTGGAGATAAGCCCGTCGACGGACGTTTGCGCGACGCGATGCTAGGCCGGCCCGGCCGATTCTTCTAGATTCTGGAGAATTACCGGCTAACGATTACATGTTCGGATAGTTCGGCCCGCCGCCGCCTTCGGGCACGACCCACACGATGTTCTGCGTCGGGTCCTTGATGTCGCAGGTTTTACAGTGAACGCAGTTCTGCGCATTGATCTGCAGACGCGGGTTCGACCCGTTGGCGTCGCGCACGATTTCGTAGACTCCGGCCGGGCAATAGCGCTGCTCGGGGGCGTCGTATAACTCGAGGTTGACGTTGACCGGAACTGCAGCGTCTTTCAGCGTCAGATGGCAGGGCTGGTCTTCGTTATGATTGGTATTCGAAATAAACACCGATGACAGCCGGTCGAACGTAAGCACGCCGTCGGGTTTGGGATAAGCGATTGGCTCGACCTCGGTTTTTTTCTTCAGCGTCTCGTTGTCAGCGTGGTGGTGGTGCAGCGTCCACGGCGCCCGCCCGCCCAGCACGAGCTGGTCGATGCCGACCATCATCGTGCCGGTGTAGAGTCCCTTGCTCATCCACGGCTTGAAATTGCGCGCCTGGTGCAACTCGTCGTGAAGCCAGCTCGCTTTGAATGAAGCAGGATAGCTTGCGAGCTCGTCGCCCGCGCGTCCCGCCTGCAGCGCCTCGAACGCCGACTCGGCAGCGAGCATTCCGGATTTGATTGCGCAGTGGCTGCCCTTGATGCGCGACGCATTGAGGAAACCCGCATCGTCGCCGATCAAACAGCCGCCGGGAAAGGTGAGCCTGGGCAGCGACTGCAGTCCGCCGGCTGTGATCGCGCGCGCGCCGTAGGCGATGCGCTTGCCGCCTTCGAGAAAACCGCGGATTGCCGGATGCGTTTTGTAGCGCTGAAATTCCTCGTAAGGGTTGAGGTAAGGATTCGTGTAGCCGAGTCCGACCACATAGCCGATTGCGACGAGATTGTTCTCCATGTGATATAGAAACGAGCCGCCGTAAGTGTTCTTGTCGAGCGGCCAGCCGGCAGTGTGGATGACGAGGCCAAGCTGATGTTTCGCGGACTCGATCTCCCACAGCTCTTTCAGTCCAATGCCATAGACCTGCGGATCGGCGTCTTTACCGAGCTTGAAGCGATCGTGCAGCCGTCTTCCGAGATGGCCGCGGCAGCCCTCGGCGAAAAATGTGTATTTCGCGTGCAGTTCCATTCCGGGTTGATAGGCGTCGGTCGGCTTGCCGTCCTTGCCCACACCCATGTCGCCCGTCGCGACACCTTTGACGCTCCCGTTCTCGTTGTATAGCACTTCGGCTGCGGCGAACCCCGGAAAGATTTCGACGCCGAGACCTTCCGCCTGCTGACCGAGCCAGCGGCACACGTTGCCGAGGCTGATCACGTAATTGCCGTGATTCTGGAAGCACCGCGGCAGCAGGAAGTTCGGCACCTTGAACGACGATTTTTCGGTGAGGAACAGAAAGCGGTCTTCGCTCACCGGTGCGTTGAGCGGCGCGTTCAATTCCTGCCAGTTGGGGAAAAGCTCGGTAAGCGCGCGCGGATCCATCACTGCGCCCGACAGAATGTGCGCGCCGACTTCCGATCCTTTTTCGATCACGCAGACGCTGACCTCGTGTCCGCGCTGCGAAGCAAGCTGTTTAAGGCGTATCGCGCTCGCAAGTCCGGCAGGCCCCGCGCCCACTATGACTACATCGTATTGCATCGATTCGCGTTCGGCCACGGCGAGGGTCCTGGTTAGCTTGCTTTTCTACTACGAACGACGAGGCCAGCGGTGCGGGTTGCGCGAGGTGTGTATTACGCCCAGAACTGACACAGCATTGTCCTTTAATGCGTAGAACACGCCATAGGGAAAGTGTGAGAGAAGCGCACGACGGATACCTCGTTGAGTTTCGGCGTATAGCAGCGGTGTATAACTAATGACCTTCATTTGAGCGTCCACAGCGTCGAGAAATTCGGTGCCGAGATGCGGAAATTGCATTTCGTACCACTCGTAAGCCTCACCAATCTCGCGTACCGCACGGTCCGAGACAGTTAGCCGGTGCGCCATGTACCTTGAACGATCCTCTTACGGACTTCTTCCCAAGGAGAACCGGCTTGAGGATCGGACTCGAACTCGGCGAGACGTCGATTGAGTTCGGCCTTCAACTCGTCTGACACCGGGATTGCCTCCGGAACCGCGGCAATGCTGTCCCAGATGAGTTCAACTAGCCGGATACGGTCCTCAACGGGCAGCTCGAGAAGCTCGGCGAAAGGAAGTTGTTTCATAACCTGTTAGCATACCACCGCCGGTTTCGGCACGCTAACTGGTAAGGGCGGCACGTTACGCTGACACGTAAAGTCCGTCAGCTTCAATGGTAATCGTTTGCTGCAGAATGTGGCGCGCACAAATAATGCCGCTGCGCACGGCCGACTCGAGCGTGGCTGGATAATCGCTCGCCGTGTAATCGCCTGCGAGATAGAAGTTCTTGAGCGGTGTGACCTGCGGCGGCCGCTGCACGCCAGGCGTGCACGAGATCGTCGCGCGCTTTTCGGCGATCACGCGTTGCCATGACGGGTCGGGCAGCTCACCCAAACGTCTTTTCAATTCTTGATGCACAATCAAACCGAATTTGTGGTGGGCGAGATCCTGGTGGGCGCCGGACGCCGAGATCACGCAACCGATCAGGCCCCGCTGCCCGCACAACTTTTCGCGGTCGAACGCCCAATGTATCGGGCCGTCGCTGAATCCGAGCATCGGAGACGGCAGCACAATCGATTCCGGATATTGCAGCCATACCGAATGTATCGGCTGGTATCGAAGCTGGTCGATCTCGCTAGCAGTTTCCGACAGCGCGGTAATGCCGATCAGAAACGCGTTGACCTGATGCGGCGGCAATGCACAGATCACATGACTGAAGCTGTCGCGTTGTCCGCCGGCTTCGATCGTGAAGCCGGACTCGTGCGCATCGATTGCAATTGCGCGACGCCCGGTTAGCACCTTGCCGCCGCTGCTTTTGACGAAGCGCGCGGCGGGCTCGGGAAACAGCGCCGACAAATCGACCCGTGCCAGCAGCACGTCACTTGCGTCGCGGGTGGAATCGAAGCTTTCGCGCAGCACGTTCACGAATATCCGCGCAGACGCGATCGCGGACGGCGTATTGAGCGCGGCGACGCACAGCGGCCGCCATAATAGGCTGCACAGTTTTTCGCTTTGCTCGTGCTGTTTGAGCAGTAGTTCGACACTAATGTCCTGCGTAGTCAAGAAATCGCTTTTGCGCAACGCGTGCACGAAGCGCATCACCGCAAAGCGCTCGCGCCAATCGATGCCGCGTGCGCGCAACAAGCCGATCAGCAAATGCAGCGGCGCAGGCAGCCGCGCGGCCGTGAAGTGGAATTCGCGATGGATGTTCCACTCGAGCGGCAGCCGCAGCAGTGCCGAGTTAAAATTTGGATTTACGAGCTGCATCAGGCGCAGCGTCTCGCGATACGCGCCGATCAGTATATGCAGACCGTTGTCGAGCGCGGTATCGCGGAAATCGAGGCGTCGCGCGCGCCCGCCGAGCAGTTTTGCGGCCTCGAACACGGTGACTTTGATACCGCCCGCGGCGAGCTCAACCGCCGCCGCCATGCCGGCATAGCCGCCGCCGATGATCGCAACCTTCATGCAATGTCACTCGCCGGCGGAGGTCGTGCTTCCCTCGACCCCGGAAGAGGGATCGAGGGTGAGGGAAGATTCATGCAGAGCGGCGGGCGGCTGCCGTGGAGTGATAAGAACTTACACGGCTCTGGCGGGCGTACGCGCGTGCGTCGCATCAGCCCGCGCCAGGCGATGGCCTGACCAGACGCTTTCCGGCACATGCACGCGGCCGTCGAAAATCCGGCGCGCGGTGCGTATGAGCGCTGCGCGGCGGATCACGTGCTTGGCGTCGGCAAAGTCGGCGTCGAAATCAATTGCGATCATTCCCGACGGATGCTCGATCTGGATGATTCCCTGCGGCGCGGGCGGCAGCTGGACCAGCCGCGAAGCGAGCGTGCCGGGGATGGCGCAAGCTGAGGTGATGCACACCGTGCCGGTCACCGGGTGCGCCTTGTGGCACGCGTCGGGCACGAAGAAGCGCGAAGTGATAGTGCCGCCTTTGCGCGGTTTTGCGAGCAGAGCAATTTTCGGCACCACCAGTTTCGAGACGTCGCCCATGCCCATCAGCGCGCCCGCTTTGCAGCGAATCGTTTCCATGCGTTTGAGCAGCGCCTCGTCCGCGTCGAGCTCCACGGCGGTCTCGTAGCCGGTCTTGCCGAATGCTTCGGCGAGCATCAGCACCACAGGCATCGCGGCGTCGACGCAGCTCACCTCGACGCCGTCGATTACGTCGAGCGGCTTGCCGGTCGGCAAGAGCTTGCCGGTCACGGCGCCGATCGCGCTTTTGAAGTTGATTTTCACCGGCGCTGCCGTGCCGCCCACGCCATCGATCGCAGCCTCGCCGGCATAAGTCACCGTGCCGCCCGGTGTTTGCACGATGGATTCGACCAGGGACCCGGTGTTGACGTTGAAGATGCGCACCGTAGTCTCGCCGTTTTTCGCGGTTACCAGTCCCGCCTCGATCGCGAACGGCCCCACCGCCACCAGCATGTTGCCGCAGTTGGGTTTGGTATCGACGATCCTCTCCTTGATCTGCACTTGGGCGAACAGATAATCGACGTCCGCCTCGGGATTCTTCGACTTGCTAATGATCGCCACCTTGCTCGTCACCGAGTGCGCGCCGCCGATGCCGTCCACCTGGATTTCGTGCGGCGAACCCATCACCGCGAGCAGCACCGCATCGCGCGTCGCGGTGTCGGCGGGCAGATCGGAAGCAAGAAAGAACGGACCGCGCGAAGTGCCGCCGCGCATGATTACACAAGGTATCCGGGTTTGCATGGCAGAACGCTCCTTTGACGTGCAGGTCAGGTATCGCGAGACCACAATTATAACCGGGCGCCTTCGACGCGCTGTTGGCGCGCGCCGTTTATTTACGCCGGTAGTTTCTCAAAATGCATAGCGCCGCAGTCCGCCGTCCACCGGCAACACCGCGCCGGTGATGTAGCACGCGAGGGGCGAAGCAAGAAAGACGGCGAGACAGGCGAGCTCTTCGGGCTCCCCGTAGCGACCGACCGGAATTTCCCGCGCGGACTGCTCGGCGCGGAAACTTTCGGAGTATTTGCGCCGGATCTGTTCGCTCATGATGCGGCCGGGCGGAATGCAGTTGACCGTGACGCCGAATTTTCCGACTTCGCGCGACAGCCCTTTGGCCCACGCGTGAACTGCCGCCTTGGCGGAGGTTGCCGTCAGCAGCCGCTCGGGCTCGGATTTGCCGGTGATATTGATGATGCGCCCCCATTTGCGCTCGATCATGCCGGGCAGCAGCGCGTGGGTTAACTGGCGCACGCGAATGAAATTCAGCGTCATCGCGTGAGCCCACTCCGTTTCCGGCGCGTCGATCGCGATTGCAGGATGGCTGCCGCCCGCGCAGTTGATCAGGATATCGGCGCGCCCCAATGCTTGCGAAGCCTGATGCGCGAGCTTTTGCGGCGCGCCTTCTTCCATGACGTCGATGCTGACGATCAGCGGTTGCCGTCCGCCGGCGGCGACGATTTCCTGCGCCAGCGCTTCGAGCAGCTCGCGCCGGCGCGCGGCAATGCAGAGCTTGACGCCTTCGGCGCCGAGTCCTTTTGCGATCGCGCGCCCGATGCCCATGCTCGCGCCGGTCACGAGGGCAGTCTTATCGTTTAGCTGCAAATCCATTATGTCTGTCCGTTGTCAACGTGGTTGCGGAGTTTGAATGGTGTGCTTTTAGCTTTTGACCCACGTCCACCACGCGATCCACAGCTTGCGCAGCGGCGTCAGCGAAGTACGCTGCGTGAGCACCTTCGAGCCGTCCGCGCGGATTTCGTCGAGCAAAGTCTGATAAATCGCGGCCATAATCAATCCCGGCCGCTGGGCTTTGCGATCCGCGGCGGGCAATGACCGGAATGCGTCGCGATAGTAACCGAGCGCGCGTTCGATCTGGAATTCCATCAAACGGCGGAAGTCGTCGCTCTCCCTCGCAAGCATGATGTCGGACACCGCGACGTTGTAGCGCGCGAGTTCGTCGAGCGGTAAATATATACGGTCGCGGCGCGCGTCTTCGCCGACGTCGCGGATGATGTTGGTGAGCTGGAATGCCATACCCAGGTTTTCAGCGTACTTAAGCGTGTCCGGATTGCTGTAGCCGAAGATTTCGGCCGATAGCAGGCCCACCACGCTCGCAACGCGAAAGCAATAAAGTTTCAATGCGGCGAAATCAGCATAGCGCCGCTGCGTGAGGTCCATTTCCATGCCGTCGATAATTTCCTGCAGTCGCGGTTGCGGCAGATTGAACGTCCTGACAACCGGCACCAGCGCCTGCGCAACCGGATGCTGGGGCGCGCCGCCGGAGGGCGGAACAGGGGCCCCTTTAGGGGATGTGACCCCGGAGGCGGATGCAACGCCTGCGCTCGACGGCGCTGAGCCGGACTCGCGGACGCTCGCAGGCGCGCCGGCGTACACCGCCGCGATCTCGTTGCGCCACCATGCGAGTTTCACGCGCGCGACGCCGGCATCGGTGCACTCGTCGACGACGTCATCGACTTCGCGGCAGAACGCGAAGAGCGCGGTGATGGCGCGCCGGCGTTCGGGCGGCAGGAAAAGAAAGCTGTAGTAGAAGCTCGAACCGCTCTGCGCGGCTTTCTGCTGGCAATATTGGTCGGGCGTCATTAATGAGAAGGCGGGAGAATGTCTGGCGACGGTACCATAGCTAAGCCGCGCTCGTAATTTCGGCGGCTTTCTGCTGGCAATATTGGTCGGGCGTCATTAATGAGAAGGCGGGAAAATGTCTGGCGACGGTACCATAGCTAAGCCGTGCTCGTAATTCCGGCGGCTTTCTGCTGGCAATATAATCCGGGCGTCACAACAGCAGGATCAGGATTCAGGATCGAGGGTTCGGGATTTAGCGCACGGACAACGTGCGGGACAACATCACTACCCAATCATGCGAGCGTAGCACGGGACGGCGGCGAAACACATCGCAGTCGGCAGCGAGAATTTTGGAAAGGATGCGATCGCCGCCGGCGATGATGAGGCGCATCTCAAGCCCGATGCGCCCTTTGAGCACCCGCCCCAGCGGTGCGCCGTCCCACAGCATGCGCCGAGCGCGATCGACCTGAAATGTCATAAACTCGCGCCACGTGCCGTTCGCGACGCGCGCCGCGATTTGCGCTTCGCTGACTCCGAAACGTGCAAGCTCGTCCTGCGGCATGTAAACGCGGCCCATCGCGTAATCGATGCTGATGTCCTGCAGAAAGTTGATGATCTGCAGCGCCGAGCAGATTCTATCTGACCACGTAATATTCTGCGCCGTCGCGGCGCCGTACAATTCGAGCAGCAGCCTGCCGACTGGATTCGCCGAGCGCCGGCAGTAGTCGAGCACTTCAGTGAGATTAGCATACCGCTTCTTGGTCACGTCCTGTGCGAATGCCGAAAGCAGGTCGTGAAACAGAGCGAGCGGCAGACGGTGTTCTCTGATCACCGGCGCGAGTTCCTGAAACAGTGTTACGCGCGACGATTCGCGGCGCTCGATTCTGCGCAACTCGTCGCTGAAATTTGCGAGCTGCGCCAGCCGTTCACACTCGGCAAGTTCGCCTTCGTCAGCGAAATCGTCGGCTGTCCGCGCAAAGCGGTAGATCAGCTCGATTGGCCTGCGCATGTGCGCCGGCAACAGCACCGAGGCGACGGGAAAGTTTTCGTAATGGTTTACCGACATGCGGCACAGTGGAAACAACCTGTATTACAAAGCCTTAAGTCGGCAATTTACACGGCTCGACTTGAGTTCGAAGCTGACGGGTATTGGTAATTATATTACAATCAATATGTTGCGAAAGTGGCGGAATTGGTAGACGCACCAGATTTAGGTTCTGGCGCCGCAAGGCGTGGGGGTTCGAGTCCCTTCTTTCGCACCATCCCCGATACTGGTAACGTTTAGGAAAGGCAATGGTAGCAACCTTGGAAAACATCAGTCAGTTGGAACGGCGTCTTGACATCGCTCTGCCTTCGGTTGAGATCGATAGCGAAGTGCAGAACCGCCTCAAACGCCTCGCGCGCAACTTTAAAATGCACGGCTTTCGCCCCGGCAAAGTGCCGCTCAAGGTGGTCGCGCAGCAATATGAAGACCAGGTGCGGCGCGAAGTATTGGGCGACGCGTTGCAAAAAAGCTTCGGTGACGCCATCCGCGAGCAGAACCTCAAGGTCGCAGGAGCACCGCGTTTTGAACCCAAGACCGCTGCAGAAAGCGCGTCGCAAGTCGAATTTAGCGCGACCTTTGAGGTCTATCCTGACCTCGCGGTCGGCGATATCGCCGAAGTTGTGATCAACCGGCCGGTGACCGATGTGAGCGAAGCTGAGGTTGACAAGACGCTCGAGATCATGCGCAAGCAGCGCGCGACTTTTGGCCGGGTTGAGCGCGGGGCAGCGATAGGCGACAAAGCAAGCATCGATTTCGTCGGTAAAATCGAGGGCCAGGAGTTCAAAGGCAGCAAAGGCGAGGACTTCGAAGTGATTCTCGGCGAAGGCCGTTTGCTCAAGGATTTTGAGGATAAACTGATCGGCATGAAAGCGGGGACTTCCACGGCATTTGAAATGCGTTTCCCGGAAGACTATCATGAGAAAGAAATGGCTGGGAAAACCGCCACTTTCGACCTAAAGTTAAAGCAAGTTAAAGAAGCCACACTGCCGCCGATCGATGCTCAATTTGCGAAATCGCTCGGTGTGGCTGACGGCAACCTGGATACGATGCGGCGCGAAGTTCGCGAGAACCTCGCGCGCGAAGTGAAGCAACGCATCAGCGCCCGCTTGAGAGATCAGGTCATGCAGGCGCTGATCGACCGCACTGCGGTCGAGGCGCCGAAGTCGCTTGTCGAGCTCGAAATCGAGCGCATGAGCAAAGCGGCGCGGCACGATCTGGAAGCACGCGGTGTCAAAGTTGATGGTGTGCCGCTGCCGCGCGAAGCGTTCGAGCAGCAGGCACAACGCCGGGTCAAGCTGGGGCTGATTCTGGCAGAGGTGGTAAAGGCGAATGCGTTGCTCGCCAAGCCCGAACAAGTGCGGGCGAAGGTTGAGGAACTGGCGCAGACCTACGAGCAGCCGGATCAGGTCGTAAAATGGTACTACCAGTCGCCACAGCGGTTGCGCGAGGTCGAATCGATGGTGCTCGAGGACAGCGTTATGGAATGGGCGATGCGCACGGCGAAGGTTGAGGACAAAGAGACTGCATTTGACGAATTGATGGGGAACACAAAATGACGCAACGCAACTGGGAATTCACGGGAGCGCAGCCGCAGGCTCTGGGCTTGATCCCGATGGTGATCGAGCAAAGCGGCCGCGGCGAACGCGCGTACGATATCTACTCACGGCTACTCAAGGAGCGCGTGGTGTTCCTCGTCGGGCCGGTGACCGAGGTGACCGCAAATGTGATTCTCGCGCAATTGTTGTTTCTCGAATCTGAGAATCCCGACAAAGACATTTCGTTCTACATCAACTCGCCCGGCGGGTCGGTGTCGGCGGGGCTCGCGATTTACGATACCATGCAGTTTGTCAAACCCGATGTCAGCACGCTGTGCGTCGGGCAGGCGGCGAGCATGGGCGCATTGCTGCTTGCGGCCGGCGCCAACGGAAAACGTTTTTGCCTGCCGAACTCACGCGTCATGATCCACCAGCCGATGGGCGGTTTCCAGGGCCAGGCCTCGGACATCGAAATTCATGCGAAGGAGATTTTGTTTTTGAAGGGCAGGCTCACCGAGATCATGGCTAAACACACCGGTCAGAAGATCGAAACCGTCGAGAAGGATACTGATCGCGACAACTTCTTGTCGGCCGATCAGGCGGTGCAGTACGGACTGGTCGACAAGGTGCTGCTCAGCCGATCTGATTCCGCAAGATAATGTTCTACAATATCGGGCGATAAGGAAGACAACGCATGGCAGACAAAATTGGCGGCGAGAAACTGCTCTATTGCTCATTTTGCGGCAAGAGCCAGCATGAAGTGCGCAAGCTCATTGCCGGCCCGTCGGTTTTTATCTGCGATGAATGCATCGAGCTCTGCAACGATATCATCCGCGAGGAAACGCAGGGCGAACACGGCGCCAAGGGAGCGAAATCCGACCTGCCGGTGCCTCATGAGATCCGCGAGATCCTCGATCAGTACGTGATCGGCCAGGACCTCGCGAAGAAAATTCTATCGGTCGCGGTCTACAACCACTACAAGCGGCTGAAGAATATTTCGAAGAACGACGACGTCGAGCTCGCCAAGAGCAATATTCTTCTGGTGGGACCGACCGGGTCGGGCAAGACGTTGCTCGCGCAGACACTGGCGCGGCTCTTGAACGTGCCGTTTGTAATGGCCGACGCGACGACGTTAACCGAGGCCGGTTACGTCGGGGAAGACGTCGAGAACATTATCCAGAAGCTGCTGCAGAAATGCGATTACGACGTCGAGAAGGCGCAGCGCGGCATCGTCTATATCGACGAGATCGACAAGATTTCGCGTAAGTCCGACAACCCGTCGATTACGCGCGACGTGTCAGGCGAGGGCGTGCAGCAGGCGTTGCTCAAGCTGATCGAAGGCACCATCGCTTCAGTACCGCCGCAGGGCGGCCGCAAACACCCGAACCAGGAGTTCGTGCAGGTCGACACTGTCAATATTCTCTTTATCTGCGGCGGCGCGTTCGACGGCCTCGACAAGGTGATCCGCGCACGCTCCGAAAAAGGTGGCATCGGTTTCGGCGCCGATGTGAAAAGCCGCGACAACCGCAAGGACATAACCAAGGTGCTGCGCGACGTGCAGCCCGAGGATTTGATCAAGTATGGACTGATTCCCGAGTTTGTCGGCCGGCTGCCGGTGGTCGCAACGCTGGAAGAGCTCGACGAAGTCGCACTGATCCAAATCCTGACCGAGCCCAAGAATGCGCTGCTCAAGCAGTACCAGAAAATGTTCGCGATGGAAGGCGTTGAGCTCGAAGTGCGCGATACGGCGTTGAAGGCGGTTGCACATAAGGCTCTCGAGCGCAAGACCGGTGCGCGCGGTCTGCGCTCAATTCTCGAGCAAACGCTGCTCGATACCATGTTTGACCTGCCGTCGATGGAAAACGTAGTCAAAGTGGTGGTCGACGAAAGCTCGATCGGCACCGACACAAGGCCGATTCTTATCTATTCAGATCAACCGAAGGTAGCGGGTTCGGTATAATCTCCTCATGTTGCGGACCCGCGCGCCTAACGCTGTAGCGGGTCCGGCGTCGCTGCTTGAATTACCGGGGGCGTGCCCCCACAACGTTTCTGTGTCTACTATTCAGGTGAAACCACATGTCCACTTCCACTGAGCAGCTGTCGAATATCGTGCAACTGCCGTTATTGCCCCTGCGTGATGTGGTGGTATTCCCGCACATGGTCATTCCTTTGTTCGTCGGGCGTCCCAAATCAATCAAGGCGCTCGAGACGGCGATGGAAACCGGCAAAAGCATCGTATTAGTTGCTCAGAAATCTGCGGCCAAGGACGAGCCCGCGCCCGAAGATCTTTACACGATCGGCACGGTAGCCAATATCCTGCAAATGCTGAAGCTGCCCGACGGTACGGTGAAGGTGCTGGTCGAAGGCAGCCAGCGTACCCACATCGACCAGATAGTAGATGTCAAAACGCACTTCGCGGTCGACGCGACGCCGATTCCCGCGGACAACGAAATTACGCACGAGATCGAGGCGATGCGCCGCACGCTGGTGTCGCAATTCGACCAATACGTGAAACTCAACAAGAAAATCCCTCCCGAGATTCTGACTTCGCTCGGCGGCATCGACGAGCCGGGCCGGTTGGCCGACACAATCGCGGCGCACCTGCCGCTCAAGCTCGAGCAGAAGCAGGAAGTGCTCGAGATGTTCGAGGCCAAGAAACGGCTCGAGCATCTGCTGACTCTGATCGAAGGCGAGCTCGACATTCTGCAGGTTGAAAAGCGCATTCGCGGCCGTGTCAAGCGCCAGATGGAGAAAAGCCAGCGCGAGTATTACCTGAACGAACAGGTGAAAGCGATCCAGAAGGAGCTGGGCGAACTCGAAGAGGGCGCCGATCTCGACGAGATGGAAAAACGCATCAAGGCGGCGCATATGCCGAAGGAAGCGCGCAAGAAGGCCGAAGCCGAATTCAAGAAGCTGCGCTTGATGTCGCCAATGTCGGCCGAGGCCACCGTTGTGCGCAATTACATAGACGCACTGGTTTCACTGCCATGGAGAAAGAAAAGCAAGATCAGCACCGATCTCGTCAAAGCCGAAGCGGTGCTCGACGAAGACCACTATGGCCTTGAGAAAGTTAAAGAGCGCATCGTTGAATATCTGGCGGTACAACAGCGCGTGGACAAGATGAAAGCGCCGATTCTGTGCCTCGTGGGCGCGCCTGGAGTTGGCAAAACCTCGCTCGGCCAGTCAATCGCCAGAGCCACCAATCGCAAGTTCATTCGCATGTCGCTCGGCGGCGTGCGTGACGAAGCCGAGATTCGCGGCCATCGCCGTACTTACATCGGGTCCATGCCGGGCAAGATCTTGCAGAACATGACCAAGGTCGGCGTGAGAAATCCTTTATTCCTGCTCGACGAAGTCGACAAGATGGGCATGGATTTCCGCGGCGATCCGGCATCCGCGCTGCTTGAGGTGCTCGATCCCGAGCAGAACCATACGTTCGTCGATCACTACGTCGAGGTCGAATATGACTTATCGGACGTCATGTTCGTTGCGACCGCCAACACGCTCAACATTCCGCCGGCGCTGCTCGACCGCATGGAAGTGATACGGCTGTCGGGTTATACCGAAGACGAAAAAGTCCATATCGGAATCCATCATCTACTGCCGAAGCAGATGAAGAACCACGGCCTGAAGCCCGAAGAGATGTTGATTTCGGAGAGCGCCGTGCGCGACATCATCCGCTATTTCTCGCGCGAAGCCGGTGTGCGCAGCCTCGAACGCGAGATATCCAAGATCTGCCGCAAGGTGGTCAAGATGCTGGTGGTGCGCAAAGGCGGAACCAGCGTGCGCAAAGTAGCTGTCAATGCGCGCAATCTCGACAAATTCCTGGGCGTGCGCCGTTTTACCTTCGGCTTGGCCGAGAAGAACAATCAGGTGGGACAGGTCACCGGCCTGGCGTGGACCGAAGTCGGCGGCGAGCTGCTGACCATCGAGAGTTCAGTGATGCCGGGCAAAGGCAAGACCATCACGACCGGCAAGCTTGGCGAAGTGATGCAGGAATCGATTCAGGCCGCGCTGTCGGTGGTGCGCAGCCGCTCGCGCAAACTCGGTATCAACGAGGATTTTTATCAGAAGAACGATATCCATATTCACCTGCCCGAAGGCGCGACTCCCAAAGACGGACCGAGTGCCGGTATTGGTATCTGCACTGCTATGGTGTCGGTGTTCACCGGGATCCCGGTGAAGGCGGAAGTCGCAATGACGGGCGAGATCACATTGCGCGGCGAGGTGCTGCCGATCGGCGGCTTGAAAGAGAAGCTGTTGGCGGCGCATCGTGGCGGCATCAAGATCGTACTGATTCCGCAAGAGAACGTTAAGGATCTCGCGGAAATACCTGACAACATTAAAAACCGGCTTGAGATCCATCCGGTGAAGTGGATCGATCAGGTGCTCGAAATGGCGCTCGAACGCAAGCCCGAGCCGCTGCCGGAAAAAACAGATGTCGCACCGTTACCTCCAGTAGCGGAAGCGACCACTCCTGCTTTAAAGCACTGATTAGACGTTCGTCATTTTAATGCGCGGCGCGCTTTGCGCGTCGCGCCATCTGGCGCGATATTTGCGTTGTGACAATTCGCACCACGCGTGCGGCGTCGGCGCGAATATTTACCGACATTAGCTTGACACCGAGTTTTCGCGCTTGCTATAAATCGACTACAGGAATTAAGTTCTGGCTTGCTCTCAGCCCTGTCCGGGCTTCACTGAAAACCGCATTTTTTCCTGTCAGCCTACTTCCATCATAGAAAGGGGAATTACGTGAATAAATCGGAATTGATTGAAGCAATCTCAAAATCTGCCGATATCTCCAAAGCCGCCTCCGAGAAAGCGCTCGACGGTGCTCTGAACGCGATTAGGTCAACTCTTAAAAAAAATTCAAGCGTAACTCTGGTCGGTTTTGGCACGTTCAAAGTCGGCAAGCGTGCAGCGCGCATGGGTCGCAACCCGCGCACCGGTGAAGCAATCAAGATCAAAGCCGCACGCGTGCCCAAGTTCAGTGCTGGTAAGGCACTGAAAGATGCGTTAAACTAACGATAATTCAACGGTCGGGATTTGGTCTCGTTTGGGGTAGATGCGCGGCTGGCGTATCTACCCCAAATTCATCGTGGCGAGAGTTTGTTCGATGGAGGGTGTTGCGTCCAGATGGCACGCATTGTCAGCGGAGCGATCCAGCGCAGGGCCCTGAGGGTGCTTAGCTCAGTTGGTAGAGCGTCGCCCTTACAAGGCGAATGTCGGCGGTTCGAGCCCGTCAGCACCCACCAAGATCGGTGTCAGCATGCAGCGGGAGTGGTAGTTCAGTTGGTTAGAATACCGGCCTGTCACGCCGGGGGTCGCGGGTTCGAGTCCCGTCCACTCCGCCATTAGGACAAAAAGGCGAACCATGTTCGCCTTTTTCTTTGGTAAATGGTAAACAGTACTACGTAAACGGATAATTGCTCTGGATTGCTCTGTAAACCACCAGTTTTAGTTTATACGCCTTGCACAAAAAATGTTTGATCTCATACACAACCACAAGAGGCTGATCCAGATCGTCCTGGCGGTGATTTTTCTGCCGTTTGCATTTTTCGGCATCGACTCCTATTTTCGCGGCGCCGATCGCAGCGGCAGCATCGCGACGGTCAACGGCCAACCGGTCACGCAGCGCGAGTTCGAACAGGCGCTGCAGGAGCGGCAGAATGCCCTGCAACGCATGGTCGGCAGTCGCGTCGATCCCGCGCTGCTCGACACTCCCGAACTGCGCTTCGCCGTGCTCGAAAGCATCGTGCGCCAGCGGCTGCTGCTCAACCAGGCGGTGCGCGAGGGCGTGTTAATCCCGGACGCGCAACTGCAGCAAGTCATCAGCGAACAGCCCGCATTCCAGGAGGGCGGGACGTTTTCGCACGCGCGTTACGAGGAATTGCTCAGGCGGCAGGGACTGACGCCGGTTAATTTCGAAATCAGCCTGCGCCGTGATTTGATGCTCGATCGCATGAGCGAAGCTTACCGGTCGACGGCGGTTGTTCCCAATGCCGTCACTGAGCGGCTGCTGCGCATCAATGCCCAGCAGCGTGAAGTCAGTCAGAGCGTGCTCGAACCGGACAGGTTCGTCAGCCAGGTCAAGCTCGCAGAAGGCGCAGCCAAGCAGTATTACGACACGCATTCGAACGAATTCCAGGTTGCCGAGCAGGCGCGGCTCGAATACGTGACGCTGGCGCTCGACACGATCGCGGCGCAATCGGAGGTCAGCGCCGACGAGATCAAACAGTACTACGAGCAGAATTCAAAGCGATTCGCCAAAAGCGAAGAACGCCAGGCGAGCCATATTTTGATCGCGGTCGATGCGAAATCGAGCGCGGAAGAAAAAAAAGCCGCGCGCGCCAAAGCCGAGGCGCTGCTCAAGCAGGTGAAGCAAAACCCGTCAAGCTTTGCTGATGTCGCCAAAAAGTATTCGCAGGATCCGGGTTCGGCGGCGCAAGGCGGCGACCTCGGATTTTTTCCGCGCGGGGCAATGTTGAAACCGTTCGAAGACGCCGTATTCCAGATGAAACCCGGAGACATTGCGGGTCCGGTCGAGTCGACGTATGGCTATCACATCATCCGCCTTGCCGCAGTCAGGGGGCAGGGACTGGATGACGTGAAAAAACAGATCGAGCTCGAGCTCAAGCGTCAGAAGAGCGGTAAAAAGTTTTCGGAAATGGCCGAGCAGTTCGGCAATCTGGTATTCGAGCAGGGCGATAGCCTGAAGGCCGCCGCCGATGCGCTGAAACTACCGATACAGACGAGCGGATGGGTGAGCCGCAGTGGAAGCGGGGATAAGCTGCTTAACAATCCCAAATTGCTGCAGGCGGTGTTTGCGGAAGATGCCGTCAAGAATAAGCGCAATACCGAAGTGATCGACGTCGGTAACAATACGCTCATTGCTGCGCGCGTAGTCGAATACAAGCCGGCCAGCATGCGTGCGTTCGAGGAGGTCAAAGCCGAAATCACCAAGCGCCTGACGCAACAGCAGGCGGCGCAGTTGGCCGCGCGGCAGGGGCGAGAAATGCTCGCCAAGCTCAAGCAGGGCGGCGAAGTGAGCGGGCTCACGTGGGGTACCGCCAATCTGCTGAGCCGCGAGAATCCGCAAGGATATGCGGGGCCGATGCTGGCTGAAGTATTCAAAGCCGATGCTAGCAAGCTGCCGGCTTATGCCGGCCTCGAAAACGCGCAAGGCGGCTTCGTGTTGCTCAAAATCACGCGCGTGGTGGACGCTGGTGCGGTCGATACTGCCAAGCGCAAGGCGGCAAGCGATGAGCTGCGTAAATTAATGGGACAGGAAGAGTTAGATGCTTATGTCGCAAGCCTGAAGCTCAAGTCCGACGTCAAAGTTCAGCAGGACCAGCTGGAGAAAAAACAGTAGTTCAAGTTGAGAGTTGATCAAGACGTAACGTCTGGCTCGATTCTGAATCCTGCATATCACTCGACGGCGCCCAGCGCGGTGGTATTGAAGCCGCCGTCGACATACAGAATTTCGCCAGTAATTCCGCTAGCAAGGTCGGAGAGCAGAAACGCCGCGGCGTTGCCCACGTCTTCGACGGTGGTGTTGCGCCGCAGCGGCGCGTGCTTGGCGTGATAGCCGAGGAGTTTCCCGAAATCGGCGATGCCGGCGGCAGCGAGCGTCTTGATAGGTCCAGCAGAGATCGCGTTGACGCGGATGCCTTTGGGGCCGAGGCCTTGTGCGAGGTAGCGGACGTTGGCCTCGAGGCTGGCCTTGGCGAGTCCCATTACGTTGTAGTGAGGCACCGAGCGCACCGCGCCGAGATAGCTCAGCGTGAGGAGCGCGCCATTGCGTCCCTGCATCATCGGCAGACCGGCCTTGGCGAGCGCTGCGAAGCTGTAGGAGCTGATGTCGTGCGCGATGCGAAACGCCTCGCGCGACAAACCTTCGATATACTCGCCGGCGAGTGCTTCGCGCGGCGCAAATGCAATCGAATGGATGATGCCGTCCAGGCCATTCCAGCGCAGAGCCAGATCCTTGAACAGTTGTTCGATTTCAGCGTCGCTCGCGACGTCACACGGAAAAACCAGCTCGCTCCCGAATTCAACCGCAAGCTTCAGCACGCGGTCCTTGACGCCTTCTCCCTGATAGGTAAAGGCGAGCGTTGCACCCTCACGCTGCATCGCTTTGGCGATGCCGTACGCGATCGAGCGGCTGCTGAGCATGCCGGTAATCAGGATTTGTTTGTTCTGCAGAAAACCCATCGCCGCTCCTAGCCTTGGAATCGCGAGCAGCGGCGATTATAGCGTATCGCTCTCGCACAGCCTGCTAATCACGATGCGGCGACAATTGCTCTGAGCTACACTCTCGCCGTGATGAAAGCACAAATCCGGCGCCCGTTGCCGACGCTCTTACTGCTGTTAGCGGCGATAAGTCACCAGTGCGCGGCACCAGCCGCTTCGTTCGAAGTTCCTCGAATGCGCCTACCCGACCAGGCAACGCCATTGCGCTACTCGCTCGAGCTCACGCTCGTGCCGGCCGCAACGGAGTTTGCGGGAGTCATCCATATCGATCTTCAGATCAGGACCGGCACGCGCTTGCTTTGGATCAATGGTGACGGCCTTGCGATTGAAGCCGCATCGGTGGTTGCCGAAGGCGTCACCTATTCCGCGCAAGCTCGAAGTGAGCCGCGTGATTTTGTCGGGCTCACTTTCGAACGCGAGATTCCGGCGGGTCCGGCAATGCTCACGCTGCGCTTCAAGGGCAGCTACGCGTTCAGGGAAACGCGTGGTCTTTTCAAACAGAGCGAAAATGGCGAATGGTATGCGTTTACTCAGTTCGAGCCGATATCCGCGCGGCGCGCGTTTCCCTGCTTCGACGAGCCGCGGTGGAAGACGCCGTGGCGCATCACGCTTAAGATCCAAAACGTCCACACTGCGGTTGCCAACACGCCGATCGCGTCGGAGAGCGATCTCGGCGACGGCTACAAGCTCATCGGATTTGCCGAGACCAAGCCGTTGCCGTCTTATCTCGTGGCGTTCGCCGTGGGTCCTTTCGACTTTCTCGACGGCGGCCGCGCCGGCAAAGGCGGCACGGCGCTGCGCTACGTTGTGCCCAAGGGACGCGCCGCCGATGCGCGTTATGCTAAAGAAATCACGCCGCGCATTCTCGCTTTGCTGGAAGAGTATTTCGGCTCTCCATATCCATTCGAGAAACTCGACAGTCTGGTCATACCCACGACGGTGAATTTTGGCGCCATGGAGAATGCGGGTCTCGTCACTTACGCCGGCAACATTCTGCTGGCGGTCCCCGCCGACGAAACGATCGGCTTCAGGCAGCGCTACGCATCGATCGCGGCCCACGAGCTTGCGCATCAGTGGTTTGGCAACCTGGTCACGATGGCATGGTGGGACGACGTGTGGCTGAACGAGTCGTTCGCAACCTGGATGTCGAACAAGATCGTCGACAAGCTGCATCCTGAATGGCAATGGCCGGTGCAGCGCGTCGTTGAGCGCGCGCACGCGATGGAGGTCGATTCGCTCGCGTCGGCGCGCAAGATCCACCAGCCGGTCGAGAGCCGCAACGATCTCGCGAATGCATTTGACCGCATAACCTATCAGAAGGGTGCCTCGGTGCTCGCGATGTTCGAGTCGTGGATGGGCGAGGGCCGGTTCGGCGACGGCGTGCGCAGCTATCTTCGACGCCATGCGTGGGGCAATGCGACCGGCCGCGACTTTATTGCCGCGCTCGCGGCTGAGGATACGCGGGTCGCGCCTGCGTTCGAGAGTTTTATCGAACAAGTCGGCATGCCGCGAATTTCGGTAACGCTTAACTGTGAGGGCGCGCCGCGGCTGCGCTTGTCACAAAGCGCGTTCCATGCGCTCGGCTCGCGAACCCACGACCCCGCACGCTGGCAGGTGCCGGTATGCGTGCGTTACCGCGTTGGCATTGAGGAGCCGCACACGTGCGCGCTTCTTGTGAATGACTCGGCCGAGATTCCGCTGGCGCGGGCGCAAAGCTGTCCTGATTGGATCGAACCCGATCATCTCGCGACCGGTTATTACCGCAGCCGTCTCGAAGGCGACCTGCCGGCGAAGCTGATCGGCGCGGCGCAGTCGCTTGCGCTGCCCGAACAGGTGAGTCTGCTCGATAATGCCGCGGCGCTCGCGCGCTCGGGTGATCAGTCGATGGCTGATGCGCTTGCTCTCGCGCTCCGCCTTGCCGCGCATCCGCGCCACGAAGTGGTCGAGGGCAGCGCGGGTATCGTCGCCATGCTCGGCGACGATATCGTGGAGCCTGCGCTGCGGCCGGGACGAGCGCGACTGATCGAGCAGTATTACGGAGGCCGTGCGCGCAACTTAGGGGTCGTGCCGCAGCCTGCGGACGACGACAATGCACGCATGCTGCGCGCGGCGCTGGTCAAATTTGCGGCCTTGCGCGGGGAGGACGCGCTGCTCCGCAACGAAATGCTGAAGGCCACGCAGCGCTGGTTCGACAATCGCGCCAGCGTGGACGGTCTCTTGGTCGAGCCGATGCTTAAGGCGGCAGCCGTTGCAGGCGATCGCGCGCTATCCGAGCAATTTCTCGCGCAGGCGAAAAGAACACAGGACCGGCGTGAGCGCGGCTACCTGCTCTCGGCGCTCGGACATTTCCGCGATCCGCAGATTGCGCGGGCCGCGCTGCGCGTCACGCTGAGCTCGGACTTCGAGAGCCGCGATTCGATTGCCGTGCTCCAGGCCGCGATGGCGAACGATGCGACGCGTCGCGTCGCTTTTGATTTTATGCAGCAGAATTATTCCGCGCTCGAGGCGGCGCTGCCCAGGGAGTTTACGGCGCGTTTTCCGCTCTGGTCGGGCGAGTTTTGCACCGCGCCCGCGCGCCGCGAGATGGCTGCGTTCTTCGCGCCGCGCATGGCAAAAGTCGAAGGCGGTCCACGCAATCTCGCGCAGGCGCTCGAGCGCGTCGATCTTTGCCTCGCATTCAAGGAAGCCCAGCAGGCGAGCATCAACGCGTTTTTGACCAGCTATTGAAGCAACCGCCCATTATCGCGCGCGTGCTCGAACGCTTCAGTCACATCATATTTTGCTGAGTTGGATAAACTTGTGGGTGCGATGGCCGGTCGAAATGAGAAGTGTTAAATTACGCCGCGACCTCGGGCGGAGTCGCGGCGCGAGGAAGTTAAGACAAGCCTTGGCGCAAACCGCGTGCGCGCAATCTATCGTTGAGGAGACTCCAGAATGAACCGCAAATCGTTCCGGCGCATGGTCTTGGCGCTGCTCTTGGCGTGCGCAGTACCCGCCGTCTCTCACGCTGCCGATATCGCAAAGGTGTTGCACATTACATTTCCGGTTGCCGAAACAGGGTTCGACCCGGTCAAGGTGTCCGACTATTACTCGGGTACGATCATCGAATCGATATTCGATCCGCTGCTGACCTACGACTACCTGGCGCGCCCGGCGAAGCTGGTGCAAAACGTAAGCGAGTCGCTGCCGCAGATCACGGATAGCGGCAAGACCTACACTTTCAAGCTCAGAAAAGGCATCCATTTCACGCCCGATCCGTCGTTTAAGGGCAAGCAGCGCGAACTGGTGGCAGGCGACTACGCGTATTCGATCAAGCGTTTTCTCGATCCAAAGAACCGATCGCCTTATGCATTCCTGTTCGAAGGCAAGATTCAGGGACTCGACGAGCTTGCGGCTCAGGCCAAGAAAACGGGACGCTTCGACTACGATGCCAAAATACCGGGACTCGAAGTGCCGGATCGATACACGCTGCGCATCCGCTTGAAGGATACCGATTTCAACTTTTCGCACGTGCTCGCGTTTCCGCTTACGGGAGCAGTCGCGCGCGAAGTGATCGAAGCCTATGGCGACGACACCAACTCGCACCCGGTCGGAACCGGGCCTTACCTGCTTAAAAAATACACGCGCTCGTCGAAGATCGGGCTCGAGGCGAATCCCGGTTTTCGCGGGATGGTATGGGATTTTCAGCCCGGCGACGATCCGCTCGATAAAGAGATCGTTGCACGGATGAAAGGCAAGCAGCTGCCTCAGATCGGTACGGTGGAAGTCAGCATCATGGAAGAAACGCAAAGCCGCTGGCTTGCTTTCGAGCGGGGAGAGACGGACATTGAGTACCAGCTGGCGGATGTCGCGCCCAATTTCATGACCGCAGACGGCAAGTTGAGGCCTGAGTTCGCGAAGCGCGGCATCAAGCTCAATCGCAGCATCGATCCCGAAATCACTTATACCTACTTCAATACGCTGGAGAAGATCGGTGAACAGTCGAACCCGCTGGGCGGATTCAGCAAGGAAAAGATCGCGCTGCGCCGCGCGATCGCGATGGCATACAAGATCGACGACCAGATCAAAATCATACGCAAGGGACAGGCGATCAAAGCGGAATTTCCGATTCCGCCCGGCGTCGCTGGCCATGACCCGAACTACAAGAGCACGATTCAGTACGATCCGCAGACAGCCAACGCGCTGCTCGACAAGTTCGGTTACAAGAAAGGCAAGGACGGCTATCGCAGCCTGCCGGATGGCGCGCCTCTGCTGATTCGCTACTCCTCGGGTCCCTCCGAGCGCGATCGCCAGTTCGACGAGCTCGTGAAGCGCTCGCTCGACTCCATCGGAATCCGGGTGGAGATCCACAAGGAGCGCTTTCCCGAATTGATCAAGCTGGCCAAACAATGCCGGATCATGATGCAGGGTGCGGCCTGGATCGCCGATTACCCGGACGGCGACAACTTCATGCAATTGCTCTACGGTCCGAACACCGGGCAGAGCAACAATGCGTGTTATCAATCACCGGAATTCGACGCGCGTTACAAGAAATCGAGACTGATGCCCGACAGCCCGGAGCGCAACACGCTGTATCGGGAGATGGCGCGCTTGATGGAGGCGCATACGCCTTGGATGCTGGCTGACAGCCGTTATCGTAATGTGCTGCAGCAGCCGCATGTGGTCGGCTATAAAAAGCATCCGGTGATGCACGCCGAATGGCTGTATATCGATTTCGACGCTAAAGCCAAGCAGTGAAAGCCGCTGTTGAAAAGACCGCACGCGATCGTTCGACGCGCGGTGCGGGCGACGGTCGTCCGCTTTTCGAAATAAGGAAGCAACGTATGACCCAGTCGGTTTGGAGCAAGGCGGCGCGCATGGTGGCTGCCGTCTTGTTCTGTATAGTTGCCCCCGCGGCGTTGGCCGCTTCGCATCCGCAGCTTCCGCTTTGGGATGCGGCCACCATCGCTAAAATGTGCGACGAGACTCTGGCGAAGGCGCGAGTTCAAGTGGTTGCGTTGGAAAAAATTCCGCTCGCGAAGGCGGCTGCCAGGCGAATCTCGAGTGCGTGGGACCGTTTGCAGATCCTGCTCGAAGACACACAAGGTCCTGTCGACATACTGGCCAACGTATCGCCCGATGCCGCGACACGCAGTGCCGCTGAAGCGTGCCTGCTCAAGTTCACCGCTTTCAATACCGATCTGCTCCAGAACGAAAAGATCTACGCGCGATTCCAGCGCACCGCGCCCACCGACGCCATCGACCGCAAACTCAAGAAGGACGTGACCGAGGCGTTCGAGGATACGGGAGTCGCGCTGCCGCCCGCGCAGCGCGCACGCATGAAAACGATCCTGCAGCGCCTGGAGGAGGTCCGCCAGACATTCGACCGCAATATTCGTGATAACAAGACGCGGCTTGCATTTTCGCCCGATGAAATGAAAGGCCTGCCGCCATCATATCTGGACAAGGCGCGGCGCGACGACAAAGGCAATTATCTGCTGGGTTTCGAATACCCCGAATACGAACCGTTCATGACCAACGCGGAAAACGAGGATGCGCGCCGCCGTTATTACCTCGCATTCAGCACACGGGGCACACCGCAAAACCTGGAACTCCTCGGCGAAGCGAGCCGCTTGCGGCGCGAAATCGCAAGCTTGTACGGACTGCCGAGCTACGCGCATTTCGTGACGCGGCGCCGGATGGTCGGCAATCCCGAAACGGTCCAGCGCTTTCTGGACGAGGTCAAGACCAAGGTACGCGAAATCGAGCGCAAGGAAATCGCCGAGCTGCGCGCGTTCAAAGCCGAACGGCTTGGTAAAA
>DASYSI010000382.1:0-2327 GCA_036003485.1 Burkholderiales bacterium
GCACGGATGCGCTCGAGCTCGGGTTTCGCTGCTTCGCCGTAGATCGGAATCCAGCGCGCCACCGGCCGGCCGCGGAAATTCACGTTGTCGATCACGGCGTGTCCGTTGCCGAGATCCTTGCCAACGCCGTGCGCGGGCAGCAGGTGGCCCTTTTCCGGACGCTTCATCTCGACTCCGGAGCTTTTCAGATAATTAAGCCACGTCGAGTGCGTGGTGAGCAGGTGATAATCGTCGAAGCTGTTTTCCACCAGCAGCTTCCAGTTGGCGCGAATGTCGTAATCCTGCGTGCCTTGCAGCACCTCCATCTGTCGCGACGGCGACTGGTCGATGACGAGATCGATATACTCCCTGGCGCCGGCGAGGTATTCCTCGAGTGCAATCGCGTCCGCGTCGAAGTTGAGAAAAACGAAGCCGCGGTAGCTCGCGACCCGCGGCGGTTCCTTCAGACCGAATTCTTCCTTGTTGAAATTAGGTGGGTAGGCGCTTTGGCCGGGAACAGCATAGAGATTGCCGTCGCGGTCGTAAGTCCAGCCGTGGTAGAAACAGACGTAGTGTTTCGCATTGCCCTCCGGCTCGCGGCAGACGACAGTACCGCGGTGGCGGCAGGTGTTCAGAAACACACGCACGTTGTTCTTGTTGTCGCGGCACAGGATGACCGGCCGGCCGCAAATGGTGCGCGTCTTGAAATCGCCCGGTGCGCGCACTTCCGATTCGTGCCCGACGTAAATCCAGCACACGTCGAATATCCTGCGCTGCTCGAGTTCAAGAATGCGCGGATCGACCAGCGTCGAGCGGTGCACCTGGAAGCGCATCGACTCCGGTTCATTGACGACTAATCGATGATCGTCCATCTCTGCGCTTCATTTGGGGGAGCAGGCAGGCACCGCGCCGGCAATTCCAGAGGCTTACGTCATCGCAAATTTTACTGCAAAATGTAACCTCTCGGGGGAGGCATACGCAGTGCATCGAGCGTTACCGGTCAGTCAGAGTCGCCGGCGTTTTATTTGCTGCGCGACCACCGGCGCCATTGGCTATGCGCTCGACGGCGGATACGTCGCGCGAATCGCGTTGGGACTGGCGGCGGCCGGCTGCGTCGCAACAGCGCATGCGCAGGAAGGGCTCGCGTATCCGAGCCGCACCGTGCAGATCGTGGTCCCATACACGCCGGGTACCGGCGCTGACATACTCGCGCGCATATTCGGGCCGCGGCTCGCCGAGCGCTGGAAAGTCGGCGTCGTCACCGACAACCGAGTCGGCGCGACCGGCAACATCGGTACCGAGTTCGTGGCGAAAGCCGTGCCTGACGGCTACACCCTGCTCTTCACCGCAACATCTTTCGGCACCAATCCGGCGCTCAGCCCGAAGCTGCCCTTCGATCCGATCAGAAGCTTTGCGCCGGTCGTGCTGATCGCCACCAGCGCGCTCGCCGTCGTCGTGCATCCGCAACTGCCGGTGAAATCGATGCGCGATTTCGTCATCCTTGCACGGCGCCAGCCGGGAAAGCTCGACTATTGCTCGCCGGGCAACGGCGGACCACAACACCTCGCGATGGAACTGCTCAAGCTCGAACTGGGGCTCGACCTCGTGCACGTGCCCTACAAAGGCGCGGGCAGCGCGCTCACCGACCTGATGGGCGGGCACGTGCAGGCGATGATCTCTGCGTTGCAGACGGCGGCGCCGTTCGTGCGCAGCGGCAGGTTGCGCATGCTCGGGATCATGAGCGCGGAGCGCTCGCCGGCATTTCCCGACGTGCCGACGCTGAAGGAACAGGGCTACGCGAATCTCGAAGTCGAAACCTGGTATGGCGTCTTCGCGCCGGCCGGCACTCCCGCACACGTGATCACGAAGCTCAACACTGATATGAACACGCTGTTGCAGCAATCCGAGGTGCGTGAGCTGCTCGCGAAACAAGGCATGACCGCCGCCGGCGGCCGTCCCGAGCGTTTCAGTGATCTGGTAAAAAAAGAATTGGCGCGCTGGTCGCGCGTGGTGGCCGCGGCCGGCATCAAAGCCGATTGACCCGAAACTCGCGACGACGAACCAAACCGCGGAAAGCGTGGAAACGTCTGCGGTCCATACGATTTTTAGACCATTTACATTTACATACACGGAGCAAATAAAAATGGACCTGATCGAAGACCTGATCGCAGCGTATCGCATTCTTGCAGCGCACGACGTGATCGATGCGTACGGCCACGTCAGCGTGCGCTCGGAGAAAAATCCGAACCGGTATTTTCTCGCCGGTCACATCGCGCCCGAGCTCGTCGAGGAGAAACACATCATCGAGTACGACCTCGACAGCAACGCCATCGACGCGCGAGGGCGCG
>DASYSI010000383.1:0-14228 GCA_036003485.1 Burkholderiales bacterium
CGGGGAAAAGCAATAGCCATCATCGGGCGTTTTATGCAGATCCAGACTTACACCCGCACCGCCGTCTTTCTGCACTGGCTGATTGCGGCGTGCGTGTTCTGCCAGATCACGCTCGGCTTGTGGATGATCAGCATTCCGAAAAGCCCGCCCGGACTGCGCGCGGGGTGGTTCAACGTGCACAAGTCGATCGGCATCACGCTTGGTGTATTGATTCTCGTGCGTGTGTTGTGGCGTTTCGCTCATCCGGTGCCGCCGCTGCCTGCAACGATGCCGGACTGGGAGCGGACCGTAGCGAAAATAAATCACCTGCTCCTCTACGTCTGCATGGTGATCATGCCGCTTAGCGGCTACCTCGGCTCATCGTTCACCAAATATCCCATCCTTTACTTCGGCATGCGGTTGCCGCATTGGGGCTGGGATGCGCCCGCGCTCAAGGATCTATTCAGCCAGATTCACCTCGCCACGGTGATCGTCTTCATCGCGCTGATCGCGATCCATATCGCCGCGGCACTCAGGCACCTCTTAGTCGTTCATGACGCCGTGTTCCAGCGCATGTGGTTGTGGCGGCGGCGGGCTACCTGATCACGACTCCCCATGGCAGCTCGCCGACAGTGATGTCAGTCAGTTTCTTATTCGTCTCGGTATCGATGACCGAAACCGAATTCGATCTGCCGTTCGCGACGTAAAGTTTTTTGCCGTCCGGGGTGATCGCCATGTTCCACGGGCGCGTGCCCACAGGAACGGTTGCAATCACCGTGTCAGTGGCGGTGTCAATGACCGATACCGTCGCTTCGCCGCCGTTCGAAATGTAGACGCGCTTGCCGTCGGGGCGCATGGTGACTCCATTCGAACGCACTCCGGCTTTGATCGTCTTCAGCACGGTCTGTTTTGCGGTATCGATCGAATAGACGGTATTGGCCTCCTCGGCAGCGACGTAAGCGCGGCTCCCGTCAGGAAGAAATGCGATGCCGCGCGGGCGCGCGCCGAGCGTGAGCGAAGCGATCTGCTTGCGCGAACGCGCGTCGATAATGTCGATTCCGCTGCCTTCCTCTGAGCTTACGTAGAGCCACTGGCCGTCCGGACTGAATATCGCATGTTCCGGATTTTTGCCCTGGACCTTCACATTGGCGGAAAGCTTGTTGCCGGCAGTGTCGATGAACGCAACGCTGTTGCTTTCTTCCACCGCGATCACCACCCATTTGCCGTCGGGAGAAATGCCCACACCTTCGGGAGATTGACCGAGTTCGATCTTGCCGGCGCTGGCGCGAGTAGCGAGATCGATGATGTTCAGCGAGCGCGGCTGGTTGCTGACGTAAATAAGTTTACCGTCTCGGCTCACCACGAGTCCGCGCGGCCTATCACCCGCTTTGATCTCCTCCGTGACGCGGTCGGTGGCGGTGTCGATGACCGAGATCGTCCCCGATTTCTCGTTCGGCACATAGGCGAGCGGCCCGGCCAGCGAGGCTGTCGCAGCTAACAGCATCGTCAGGCCGAATATAAAAGGGTGTCTTCGCATCATCTGATTCAGGGCGGTGCGGATTTAGGGAAGGTCTGAAAAATCCCACTTTCGTCGTTCCCGCGTAGGCGGGAACCCAGGGAATTCAAATACGTCTGGATACCCGACTGCGCGGGCATGACGATTAATCAGAGGATCCTTACGCGTTAACCTTCTCGCGTTCCGGCACGGCATAGACGTCGGTAATGTTGCGCAGACCCTTGAACTCGACCGCGTTGCCGCAGCTGTCGCGGCAGGTCATCAACATCTGCTCGCGTGCCGAGCCTTTCTGACGGACCTCGGGTTCCATAATGAACTCGACGTTGTTCTTCACCAGTTTCGCGGCGATCTTATCGAATTCTTCGAGCGGTACGACGACGCCGAAATGGCGCAACGGTGTTGTGCCCTGAAGTTTCGCGCCTTGCTCGCCCACGACTTCGCCGGGTGCAAGATGGGCGACAATATGGTGGCCGAAGAAATTGAAATCTGCGCGGCCCGGCATTTTGCGGCCTTCCGGGCATCCAAGCAGTTCGCCATAAAACTTGCGCGCGCGGTCAAGATCGTTGACCGCAAATGAAAAGTGAAAAAGCGTATTGATCGTGGCAGCGGTCATGTCGGGTTTCCTCACCGGGTTTCGAATGGACCGTTGATGCTACACGCCGCCGCGGGGCGTTGCAACTTCGAACCCGGCGTAGAGCGGACGCTATGCGATAAACTATGTCCGGACATTTCCATGACAAGTAGGGAGAGACTATGAAAGTCGGCGCCAACGGTATCGAGATCAACTATGTCATCGAGGGCGACGGCCCGTGGCTGACGATGTCGCATTCGCTCGCGAGCAACCTGACGATGTGGGACGAGCAGGCGCGCGTGCTGAGCAAAAAATTCAAAGTGCTGCGTTTCGACACGCGCGGACATGGCAAGAGCAGCGCGCCTCCCGGTCCGTACACGCTCGATCAGCTCGCCGCTGACGTGCATGCCCTGTTCGCCGCGCTTCACATTGAGCACACGCATTGGGTGGGGCTGTCGATGGGTGGAATGATCGGCGAAACTTTCGCGCTCAAATACCCCGGCGTGTTCGAGAGCATGGTGCTCGCCGATTCCACCAGCCGCCGCCCGCCGGGAGCGGAAAAAATGTGGGGCGACCGTATCCGGCTGGCGCAGGAAAAAGGCATGGAGGCGCTCGTCGAGAGCACGCTCGAGCGCTGGTTCACCGAGCCTTACCGCAAAACGCACAAAGACGTGATGGCGCGCATTGGCGAGCACATTCGCAGCACGCCGGTCGCGGGCTTCGCCGGCTGCAGCCAGGCGATCGCGCAGATCGACCTGATGGACCGGCTCAAGGAAATCAAAATTCCGGTGCTGATCATGGTCGGCGAGGAAGACCACGGCACGCCGCCCGCGATGGCCAGGCTGATCCACGAGAACCTGCCCGGCTCGGAGCTCTTAATCATCCCTTCGGCCGCGCACTTTTCAAGCGTCGAGCAACCCGAGATATTCAACAACGCCATGCTTGCGTTTCTGGACAAGGTTACGCGCCAATAGATAATCAGGTCCGGCACGATGCGATGGGTAAAGTGATCGAGCATGTGCGCAGCAACGACCAATAGCACGCCGCGGCGGGTCGCATTTGTGACCGGCGCGTCGTACGGCATCGGCGCAGCGACCGCTCTTGCGCTCGCGCGCGACGGCTTCGATGTCGCTGTATCGGCCACTCGCATCGAGAACCTCGCAGACACGATGGCAAAGCTCGAAGCTACGCGCGCGCGCGCCTCGGCGGTGGGGCTCGACTTGCGTTCGCAGGCGAATATCGAGCACGCGTTAGAAGTCGTCATCGGCCACTTTGGCCGCATCGACGTGCTCGTCAACAATGCGGGCACCGTTGTGAACAAGCCGGCGCTCGAGGTGACGGTTGCGGACTGGGAATTGGTGATGAACACCAATCTGACCGGTACTTTTTTCATGAGCCAGCAGATGGGCCGGCACTTGATCGGCAGCAGCAGGCCCGGTTGTATCATCAGCATCACGTCGACCCACGGCGTCGTGGGTACGGCCGCGCGTTCGGCCTATGGCATATCCAAGGCGGCACTGATCCACATGTCGAGAATGCTCGCGATCGAGTGGGCGGAGCACGGCATACGGGTCAACACGATCGCGCCGGGAAGACTCGATACGCCGTCGCCGTTGCGCGCGGCAACCGCCGCCGATCCCAAATATGTACAGGCGAAGCTCGACCGCATTCCATTGCGCCGATTCTGCACGGCTGAAGAAGTAGCGGCAGCGGTGTCGTATCTTGCGAGTCCGCAAGCCGAGTACATCACGGGCCACACGCTGATGCTCGACGGCGGCCTTACCGCGTACTAATTCGGGAGCACTGAAATCGGCGCGGTCAGAACATCATCTGGCCGCCGTTCACCTGTATGGTTTGACCCGAGAGAAAGCTGGCGCCGGGGCCGGCGAGGAAGCGTACCACGCTCGCGATTTCTTCGGCTTCGCCATAGCGTGCGAGCGGGATGCCTTTGGGCTCGGGACGCGCGGCACGGCCCGCGGCGCGCGTGGTATTCATCGTTCCGGGCGCGATGCAGTTGGCGCGCACGCCTTGTTCCCCGTACTCGCGCGCGAGCGCGCGCGTCATGCCCACGAGACCGTGTTTTGCGACCGACCCGTTCACGCGGTGCTTGGCGCCGGCCAGCGATTGCATGCCGCCCAACGTGATAATCGCGCCGCCGCCATTCTTGAGCATCGAGGGCAGGCATGCCTGGGCGCAGAAAAACGCGCCGTCGAGCGTGATTGCGAGCGGAAGACGCCATTCTTCATAGCTTAATTCGATGAAAGGCTTTTCGCTGCGCACCGAGGCGTTGAGCACGAGTATATCGATGCGCCCAAAACGCTCGAGTATGCGTGCGGCCATGGTTTTCACTGCACCCGCGTTGGCGATGTCGGCGACATAGACTTCGGCCTGGCCGCCGGCCGCGCGGATATCCTGAACCACTTTCTCGGCGTCTTCTTTGGATGCGCGCGTATTGATCGCCACCGCCGCGCCGCCGGCGGCAAGCGCAAGCGCAGTCGCGCGCCCGATGTTGCGTGCCGCGCCGGTAATCAACGCCACTTTGCCCGCGAGTTCGGTTCCCGGTCCGGTCACGCCAGCTGCTGTCGCCATATGCTGTCTCCTCTGGAAATGTTGATCATATTTGTTAAAGCGCGTTTCGAAATCAGGCGACGCTCGAGATGTGATAAGCGCGCCACCGTTCTCATTTTGAATCCGACTTTCGGCAAGCATAGCCGATTATCTGCTGCGTTTGAAATGCCTTTGAGTGCCACCTGACTTCGGTTACCATGCCCCGAAAGAATTCGATCGGAGGAGGTCCGTGAATATGTTTTGCAAAATTCTTGCGGTCGTCGCGGCTGCGCTCGCGCCGGCCCTCGGTGCCGCGCAAAACTATCCCGACAGGCCGATCCGCGTGATCGTGCCGGTGCCCGCCGGCGGCACTCCCGACGTGGTGGCGCGCATGGTGCAGCCCGGCCTTAGTAGCCTGCTTGGCCAGCAGCTCGTGATCGACAACCGCGGCGGCGCCGGCGGATTGATCGGCGCTGAACTTGCGGCGAAAGCGGTTCCTGACGGTTACACGCTTTTCTTCAGCAGCCCGGGTGCGCTCACTATCCTGCCGCATCTGCAGAAGCAGGTGGCCTACGACACGCTCAGGGATTTCGCGCCGATCTCGCTCGTTTCGATCGGGCCTTTTCTGCTGATCACGCATCCGTCGCTTCCGGTCAAAACGGTGAAGGAGCTTGTCGCGCTTGCCAAGTCAGAACCGGGCAAGCTCAATTACGCGTCAGCCGGCAACGGCGCCGCCAATCATCTCGCGATGGAGTTATTCAAGAGTATGGCGGGAATCAACATTACGCATGTGCCGTACAAAGGCGCACCGCAAGCAGTCACCGATCTGATCGGCGGCAGCGTGAACCTGATGTTCAACTCGATTCCGCCGGTGCTGCAGCACATCAAGTCGGGTCGCCTGAAGCTCCTCGGCGTTTCGAGTGCAAAGCGTTCGCCCCAGTTGCCCGACGTTCCGACCGTCAGCGAAGCGGGCGTTCCGGGTTACGAATCGATCACGTGGTTCGGGCTGCTCGCGCCCGCGAAGACGCCTAAGCCTATCGTCGCGCGCCTCAACGAAGCCCTGGTCAAGGTCGTTCGCGCGCCCGAGTTGAAATCACAACTTGAAATCCAGGGCTACGATCCGGTCGGAAGCAGCGCGACCGAATTTTCGGCTTTCATACGCGCCGAGTCGGAGAAGTACGCGAAAGTCGTCAAGCTGTCGGGCGCGAAAGTCGATTGAGTAACATTTGACGGGCAGCGTTACGCTCAAGCATTTTCGCTTAAGATCAAAACATCTCCTTAACGAAAGGAATGCACATGATCCGCAAATTGAGTTCGGGCGAATACAGGCTGTACTCGCGGAAAAAGAATCCGAAAACGGGCAAGCGGCGGAACCTGGGAACGTTCAAGACGCGCGCGGCGGCGCAGAAGCATGAGCGTGCGGTGCAGTACTTCAAGCGCGGCGGTTAGCGTGTGCTATGCAGACACACGTCGCGTCGAGCGGCAGCGGCCGTTTCGTAATCCTTGACGGAGCAAGCATGCTCGAAAAAAAGGCAACGACAAGCGTTCCGATACACGAGCTTCTTGCGCGGCGCTGGAGCCCGCGCGCGTTTGACCCGCACAAGGCCGTCGCGCGCGAAGAGCTCGCCGCGCTGCTCGAGGCCGCGCGCTGGGCGCCTTCGTGCAACGGCGACGAACCGTGGCGTTACCTGATCTGGGACCGCGGGCGCGATCCGGAGGGCTACCGCAAAGCTTTTGAGTGTCTTAGCGACAGCAACAAGCGGTGGGTCAAAAACGTGCCGCTGCTGATGTTGTCATGCAGCGGAAGCACTTTCGAGGTGAAAGGAACGCCCAACCGCTGGACGCAGCACGATACCGGCGCGGCGAGCGTCTGCATGGCGCTGCAGGCGGCTGCACTGGGGTTGATCGTGCATCAGATGGGAGGCTTCGATCCCGATAAAGCGCGCGCCGCGTTCGGCATTCCCGCGGAGTACACGCCGATGGCGATGATCGCAGTGGGCTGGCAGGCGGAACCGGACACGATCGAATTTGCGGAGATCAAGGAAAAAGAGCTTGCGCCGCGCATGCGCAAACCTCTGCCGCAGCGATTCTTCGAGGGCGGATGGGGCAAAGGCATCGCGCTCGAATGAGCGCGTTTTGTACCGCATACGTGCCGCTCGCGCACCTCGTTTACGCTCAGCGCGTCAGTTCCTCGCGCAGCCACTTCCACGCCGCGGGTCCCCATTCGCGCTCGTTCTTGGCCGCGATGTGGCCGTCATCGGGATAGACGCGCGCCACGCGGCCGGTGGGCGGTCCGCTCTCGAGCGCGAGGTATAGATTGCCGATCGGCGTCAGATGGTCGATTTTGCCGTTGACGAGATACATCGGCATCGTCAGTTTCTCGAGCAAGCCGTTGTCCTTCAGCGACCAGCGCAAAAATTCCTTGCGCTGCTCGTCTTCTGTGATCTCCTTTGTCACCGGCTTGGTGCCGCGCGGACCGAACCAGTTTTTCTTCGCGCGTGCGGCGGCCGCTTTGCGCCATTCGGCGCGCTCGTCCGCCGTTCCCCAATAGCCGACTCCGCCCGGCGCGCACGAGATCAGCGCTTTCACGCGCGGATCAAAGGCGGCGAGCCGCATCACCCACAGGCCGCCGCGGCTCACGCCGAATGCGCCTATGCGATTGCCGTCGATTTCCGGCCGCGCGGCGAGCGCATCGAGCGCCGCCTGCCACGCAACGATTGATTCGGGCGCATGCAGGAAACTCGTCTGACCCGTTCCCGGTGCATCGACCACCAGCGCCGCGATGCCTTCGGCGAGCGCGCCTTCGGCATATTTCTCGCGGTCTTCCTTGTACATGTCGCCGCCGCACATGACGAGCACCGCGGGAACGCGTTTGGAGGAAGACGCTCCTTTCGGCGCCCGCAGATAACCGACGGCTTCCCTGCCGTCGCGCGCGACGCGTATGGTTTCCTGCGGCGAATCCCGCAGTTCGGTCGCGCGCTGGAAGCATTCGAGATATTTCTGGTACGAGCGCTCCTTCAACGCGCTCATGGTCGGCGGGCAGATCGGCGAGCCCGAGTGATAGGGCGCAGGAAAGCGCGCGAGGCTGTAATACGTTTTTGCCTGCAGGAACAGATTGCGCGCCGCGGCCTTGTCGCCGCGCTTCAACGCGGCTTCGGCTTCTTTTTCGTACGGCTCGGCAACCGCGCTCCACGCCGGCACCCAATCCTCGTCCTCGGTGCCTTTCAGCTTCGCGACGGTATCGATCATCGGTTGCAGATCGTCGACGAGATTGAACCAGCGGCGGTAGAAGCCGCCGATCGCGACGATGGTTGGATCTTCGTCCGGACGCACCGGCAACTTCGCGAGCTGCGCCGCCTTGTCTATTTTATTTTCTGCCATAGTTGTCTCCCGTGGATGGATGAATACGCGCGGGCCCGCCATTTTCTCGATTTCGAATAAAGCCAGTCGGCGCGCCGAAGCAAGCCAAGAACATACGGCGCGCGCGCGCGAATGTAAAGGACCCCGCGGCTGGCCAAGTTTTGCGATTGAGCGTAAATTGTTTGCGCCGCAACTTCGAGAAGCTCATCGCAGAATGAGCTGCAGCGACCGCCTTTCATCGGAGAAAATATGATAAAGCTTCTGACGAGTTTCACACTCGCGCTCTTCGTGTTTGGCGCTGCGGCGGTGGACTATCCGGCACGGCCGATCCGCATGATCGTGCCGCAGGCGCCCGGCAGCGCATCCGACAATGTTGCACGCCTGCTTGCTGGCGCGCTCACGCAGCAGCTCGGCCAGCAGATCGTGGTCGACAACCGCCCCGGCGGTGCGCTCATGATCGGCATGGAGATGACCGCGCGCGCTGTGCCCGACGGCTACACCATCGGCTATGGCCCGATCGGCGCGCTCGCGATCAGTCCCAATATCGTGCGCGGCACCGTGACCGTCGACGTGCAAAAGGACTTGCAGCCGATTTCGCAGACGACGACCGGACACATGCTGCTGGCCGCGTCTCCCGCCACGCCGTTTAAAAGCGTGCGCGAATTGATCGACTACGCGAAACAAAACCCGGGCAAGCTCTCAAACGCATCGTCCGGAAACGGCACGCCGGGCCACGTCGGCTTCGAACTTTTCAAGTACATGACCGGTACTAATATCGTGCACGTGCCGTACAAGGGCGGTGCGGCGGGCATTACCGACCTCATCGCGGGGCAGGTCCAGCTCATGATGGAGAGTTTGAATTCCATCACGCCATTCGCCAAGTCGGGCCGGGTGCGCGGACTCGCGGTGACTGGCGCAGCGCGCTCAGCCGCGCTGCCTGAGCTGCCGACCATCGCCGAAGCGGGCGTGCCGGGATACGAAGCGACGACGTGGACCGGCATCGTCGCACCGGTCGGCGTGCCCAAACCTATCGTCGCGAAACTCAATGTGGAAATCAACAAAGCGATCGCGACGCAGTCGCTCAAAGATAAATTCGCGCAGATCGGCTCTGAATCAGCAGGCGGCACGCCCGAGCAGTTCGGCGCGCTGATCCGCAGAGAAAGCGCGAAATGGGCCGAAGTCGTGAAGCGTTCGGGGGCGAAAGTCGATTGAGCGCGCAATCGTTCCGTCGCTCATCGATGCGCGCCGGGCGATGAGCTTTGCGCGCGCCGCCGCGCAGAGTGCGTTGGCGCTCGGCGCGGTTTGCGGCGCGTTCGCGCATGCCGCTGTCACGGCCGAATCCGCGTATCCGAGCAAGGTGATCCGCATCGTGGGATGGCCGTGTTTGCGGTGCAGCCGGGATTGCCGGTGAAAACAATCCAGGAATTGATCGCGCTCGCCAAAGCGAAACCGGGCGCGCTCACATTCGGCTCGACCGGCATTGGAACCGTCAGTCATCTTACCTTTGAGCTCTTCTGCAGCATGGCCGGTATCAGCATGACGCATGTTCCTTACAAGGGCACGGCGCAGGCGACCAACGATTTTCTGGCCGGACAGATCGATCTGAGGACCTTATCGATTCCCACCGCGCTGCCGCTCCTGAAAACCGGCCGTGCGAGGGTGCTTAGCGTCAACGGCCGCCTACGCTCGCCGCTCCTGTCCGAGGTGCCGACCGTCGCCGAATCGGGACTGCCGGGCTTCGAATCGAACAGCTGGAACGGCATCATGGCGCCCGCCGGCACGCCGCGAGCAATCATCATGCGGCTGCACGACGAGATCGCGCAGCGCGTGCTGGGCGGAGAACAGCGTGAGCAGCTCATCAAAGAGGGTTACGAAATCGCAGGCCTCGATCCGGAGGCGTTCAGCGCGTATCTCAAAGCGGAGACCGTAAAATGGGCGAAGGTGATCAAAGCCGCCAACGTCAAAGCGGAGTAGTAGCAGTCAGTTCAACGCAAACGCAACGCTCGCCCGCGGCAGACTACATTTTCAATCGTTCATCGAAAGCACATATGGCACATGTCTCGAAAAAAGAACCGCCGCACTTCGTTTATTTTCCCGGCAACTACCGTTGGTCGGCGGCCATCCTGAGCATGCTGAGCTCGGCGGCGTGGGGCGGCGCCGACGTGAGCGAGGTCGACAGGATCGGGCGTCTGCTGAAAGGCGCCAAGGTCGAAGACGACGAAGCTTGGTTTCATGCGTGCGTCAAGGTCGCCGACGGCGTGCGCGCGATCGCCCGCCGCTACGATGCTTCGGGCCACCGCCACGCGGCGGCGCCGTTCTATCTGCGCGCGTGCAAGTATTACCAGATGGGAGAGCGTTTTCGCACGCCCAAGGACAAAGCGGCGCTCGACGTTTATCGTGCGTCGATCGAGTGCTTTCATCGCTTCGTCGCGCTCACCGATGTGAAGATCGAGATCGTCGAAGTCCCGTTCGCGGGAGGCAGCATGCCCGGCTACTTTCTGCATGCGCAGAATGCGCCGTCTCGGCGTGCTCCGTGCGTGGTTCACTTCGACGGGCTCGACATTACCAAGGAGATGCTCTACATGCGCGGCGTGACGGAGCTCGCAAAGCGCGGCATCTCGGTGCTGATCATGGACGGGCCCGGCACCGGCGAAGCGATTCGCTTTCGCGGCCAGTACCTGCGGCATGATTACGAAATCGCTGGCTCCGCGTGCATCGACTATCTCGAAAAACGCGCGGATGTCGATCCGAAGAAAATCGCTGTCGTCGCCAACAGTCTCGGCGGCTATTACGCGCCGCGCTGCGCGTCGATGGAACCGCGCTTCGCAGCGTGCGTGGCGTGGGGCGCGATCTGGGATTATCACGCGACGTGGAAGAAGCGCGTCGACGCCGCGTTCAATGCCGCAATGTCAGTGCCGGGGCACCATATCACGTGGATACTCGGCGTCAATACGGTTGATGAGGCGTTGCAGAAGCTTGAGCCGTTCCGGCTCGACGGTGTGGTGCAGAAAATGCGCTGTCCATTCCTGATTACGCATGGCGCCGACGACGAGCAGGTCCCGCTCGCTGACGCGCAGGCGCTCTACGATGCCGCGGGATCGCGGGACAAAACACTGCGTATCTTTACCGCCGAGGAAGGCGGCGCGCAGCACTGCATGCGCGATTACCTGAGCCTGGGCGTGGCGGAAATGTGGAACTGGCTCGAGAACAAGCTCGTGCGCGCGTAAGCCGAATGTCAGCGTGGCGCGCACCAATGCAACAGCGCTTGAAGCCGTACGAGTCGCCGCGGCGGAGCTGTGCCCACGAACCGGCCGCGGCGCCTCATTCTCAAGCGCTAACCCTTCGCGCAGAGAAAGAAGGGAGCGTTGTGCGCCGCGAGCGGTTCGCTGTCGATGTCTGCTTAGGGACGAAGCGTCAGCTTCTGCACGCGCCAGTTCAATAGCTCGGCCACGTAGAGCACATTTTCGGACGGGCATGCGATGCCATGTATCCATCCGAATTGCTTGGCTTGTTTGCCGCTCTCGCCGAGCACGCCCAGCACCTTGCCGTCGAGGCTCATCTTGTAGACGCGGCCCGGATACGCGTCAGACGCGTACAACACCTGGTTCGGCCCGGGCGTGATGCACAGTACCCACGGCGCACCAGGCGTCTGCGTCAATTGTGCACCCGATGCCTCGAGCTTGGCGATGTCGGGTTTGCCGCCGATCGCGGTCCGCGCATTCGGGTCGTATGGCACATCGATTGTCATGACACGCAAGAACTTACCCTCACCATCGAACACCTGAATGCGCCGGTTGCCGCGGTCCGCGACATAAATATTGCCCTGCGCATCGGCCGCGATGCTGTGCGGCGTTGTGAATTCGCCGGGTTTTTTGCCTTTGGTCCCCCAGGATTTGAGCCAGTTGCCGTTCTTGTCGGCTTTCGCGACGCGTGAGTTAATGTAACCGTCGCTGATGTAGATGTTGCCGGCGGGATCCCACGTCACGTCAGTGACCTGTCTGAAGCGCCCTTCTTCGGCGGGGAGCGGCGGGTTCGGATGCTCGAGCGGTCCGGTTTCCTTATCGGATGCTTCCTGCTTGCGCCCGAATACCATCACGACGCGGCCCTGCGGATTGAACTTGACGACCTGGTCCGAACCTTTGTCGGTAACCCAGATGTTGTCCTCCTTGTCGACGCGCACCATGTGTCCAAACGACCACGCGTATAAATTCTTGCCGATCTCGCGGATGAAATCACCGTTGGGGCCGAATTCCAGCAATTGCGAAGCTGCCGCTGCGTACGCGGGGCCGGTCGTATTACCGCGCGACAAGACAAATACGTTGCCCTTGGAATTGACCGCGACTCCGGTGGCTTCGCCCAGATACAGGTCTTTCGGCAATTTCAGAAAGTCGATATTTCCATCGAACGCAATCACGGGTGCCGGCTGCTGCGCAAGCAGCGGTGGGCTTAGCAGAACCAGCAATCCGACTAGCAAATGCTTCATGATGTCCTCCCTTGGTGGTTGAGTCCGGCGTGTTTTTTGTGGCCGGGTAGTTGTGGAATTTTCCTCCGCCGGTCAAGTATACAAGATGTCGCATTGATTGGATTCACTGGCTATTGCCGCTTTATGCGCTCATCATCCAAAATAACACCGCATGCATAGGGTATTCAGTCAATGGCAGATGATCCGCAACAGCTGACTCCTCGCGCGCGGTCTGCCCGGCGCAACTGGGGCGTTGTGATTGCCGTGGTGGCGCTGATCGCGATCGTCGGCTGGACGGAGCTTGCATGGAACCTCGCCACTGCACTTGGCGAATCAAGGTTCTCCGGCTTGATCGAAAAAGAGAATGCGGACGTCAAGCAGGACGCGGACGCAATTCGCATCAACGTTGGGCGAAACATCGCTTACCTGTACGGAATCCCTGCGATGCTCGCCGATAACGCCGCGCTGATCGAAATGTTGGCCAGGTTCGGGCCTGGAGCGAAGCGCTCCGAGCTTGGGCAGGCGCGTCTGGCCGAAATCCTGCTGGCACGCGAAGATCTCACGGCGATCAACCGGCATCTGGCGCTCGTGAATCGTGAGCTCGGATCGGACTTGATCTTTGTGATGAACGCAAGCGGGGACTGCGTTGCCGCAAGCAACTATGACTCGAACGTCACTCTGGTCGGAGGCCATTTCGCCGATCGCGAATATTTTCGGCAGACGCAATCCGGCGCCAAAGGCAGGCAGTACGCGATGGGACGGGTCACCAATGTGCCTGGACTTTTCTTCTCTGCGCCGGTCATAGCTCAGGGTCGGTTCGTCGGCGCAATTGCTGTAAAGATCGACGTCCCCAAACTCGCGAACTGGGTCGATCGGGCGAATGCATTCGTCGTGGATGGCGACGGCGTCGTAATACTGGCGCGCGACAAAAGCATCGAGATGCGGGCGCTCGACGGCGCGCCGATCTTTCGGTTAAGCGAAGACGCCCGGGAGGCCAAATACAAACGGCGCACATTCGAGCCCATGCGGTTTGCTCCGGCGCATGATCTCGGCCATCCGGAACTCGTGAGAATGGACAATTCAGCGCTGCCATACGTCATGGCACGGCGCGAGGTCGAAGGCAATGACATCGCGATATACGTGGTGTCGCGGCTCGAAACCAGCGCCGAAATTCATCGCGACACACAAGTGGCGTTCGTGCTGCTCGCTTTTTCCGGCACCGCGGCGATTCTGCTTGCGGCGGGAGGGGCGGCGTATCTGGTTCGCGCGAGCCAGCATAGACGCAGCATGGAGCAGGCTAATGCCGCGCTGTCCGCGCTCAATGCGCAATTGATCGAGCTCGCGTCGACCGATGCGCTCACGGGGTGCGCGAACCGGCGCGAGTTTCTGGAGAAGCTCAGGCGTGAAATGGCCCGCGCAATGCGCTACGCAGGCACCCTGAGCGTGATCGCCCTTGATCTCGATCATTTCAAAACCGTCAATGACACCCACGGTCATGCGGCGGGCGACGAGGGGCTCAAGCATTTTTCTGTGCTGACGCAGCGGCTGCTGCGCACGCAGGATACCTTGGGCCGAATCGGCGGAGAAGAATTCGACATTCTGTTGCCGGACACGAATGAAGCCGGAGCTGTCATTCTCGCCGAGCGGGTGCGCGAACAACTCGAAAACACTCCATTGCAATACCGCGGCCGCGCGATACCGATGACGGTCAGCGCCGGCGTCGCGCAATGGCTACCGACCGGCGATACTCCGGAAGATCTTCTCAAACGCGCCGATGACGCGCTGTATGCCGC